>DATGQM010000340.1:0-2798 GCA_035304205.1 Arenibacter sp.
ATAGAGTGACTAAAACCCCTGTGCCATTCGATCGCCGTTAACGTATCGGTAAAATAACTCGATAGTATATCCAAATCGGGGATGGTCCCGGCAATAGCACCATATAGCATGGCCTTATTGCCTACTTTCTTTCCCAAAACGGCCTCCCCTACCGCGGCACCAAGTACTATCTGTGTTAGTGAATCCATTTTTTACTATTTTTCGGAGCAGGCTCAACCTTCAACATTCAACATTGAGTTTACTCCGAAAACTCAAGTTAAAAAGTTAAGGGTTTTGATTTCCCTTGTTTAATTTATATCTGATAATCAAATCGTTGTAATTTTCATAAATCGATTTTTAATAAATGAAAGTTATAGACCACTTTTCGGAGCAGGCTCAACATTCAACTTTTAACATTCAACTTTAAGTTTAAGTTTAAGTTTATTCTACGATCCCCATCTTTTTCAAGAGAAAGGAGGCATTCATGTTCTTACAGATCCCCGGTTTAAAGGTATAATCGAAATGAAGCTCATTATCGATAATTTCAGCATCAAAATAATAGTTTTTTACCTGCGGCAGATCTTTTGATGCCTCGCACAGACTTAAGTCGTGGGTAGCGATTATCCCCGTAGACCGGGAACCTACCAATTTTTCTACAAATTTTCGGGAACCTATGGCCTTGTCCTGACTGTTGGTTCCTTTTAGAATTTCATCGAGTACTATAAAATATTGATCGACCTTGATCTGGTCTACAATAAACTTCAATCGCTTCAACTCCGAAAAGAAATAGGATTCATCGTCCGTAAGGGAGTCGGTGGTCCGCATACTGGTAATCAATTTTATAGGATTGTATTCCACAGTGGCCGCACAAACGGGAAGCCCCACATTGGCCATTACGACCTGTAAGGATACGGTCCTCAAAAAGGTACTTTTCCCGGCCATATTGGCCCCGGTAATAATAAAAAACTGTTCCCTTAGGATATGGATATCGTTGGGTACGGCCTTTTGGGGATCGAGCAAGGGATGCGATGCTCGGGCCGACTTCAGCACAATATCACTATCCACCAATTTTGGGAAGGTAAAGGCAGGATGGTTGTAGGCAAAATTTCCCAGACTGTTGTAAGCATCGAAAAAAGCGATGGTATTGAACCAAGGTGCTACTTTGGAACCGTGCCTGGCGATCCATTGCTCCAATCTATATCCCTGGCGCAGGTCCCATAGAAAAAACCCGTTCCCCAAAAAGCCAAAGATCATATTGTTCCGCTGATCCAACGCCCCCAGGATATCCGAAAATTCCTTTAATACCTTGGAGGCCTTTTGTTCACGGGAAATTATATCTTCCCTTTTAGCTTGCAGGAAATCGGAGCTAAAGTTGACCCCTTCTATTTTTAGGATCAACTTTTGGTATTGTTGAAAGGTATTTTGTAATCGGCTGGTATCAGCGGCCAATTTTGTAGTTTTCTTAAAAAAGGCCCCGCTGATAAGCAAACCAAGGATAAACATCAAAACAACGGGAAGGCCGGGAAGCAGGCCCAAGAGATAACCGACCATACAACCGAGGGATAATAAGGAAAACAGATCGGGAATATACTTCATGGCCTTTGGGACATAGGGAATGTACGCCCCCAACCATTTAACGATACTGGGGGCAGGAGCATCCGCTTTTACCAAGGTAGCGATCGCTGAAAATTCCTGTCGCCAATCGGGCATTTGGGAGAGTTCCATAATGCCCAGCTGTTTCTCCTCGATCCGATCCGTTGTATTCGCTACCAGAAGTTCCGCCAATGTCCCGCTCCCCTGGGAGAGAGCGGTACGATTGGCATATTGGTAAAAGGAGCCTTTCCCGAACAGATCGATATCCTGGGCAAAAACATGGTTTGGATCCTTAAATTCGGCACCATCGGGCAAATGGTGGAACTTTCTTTGCAACACCTGTATTTCGGTCCCGTTGATATGAATCAAGGCCAAAAATTTATCCCTTTTATATTGCAGGTCGGTATGCCTGCTTACCAAAAAAAGAAAAAGGGCCAAGGTTATAATAATGATCCCCACGACCACTTTGGTATTTCCAAAGAAAAAATAAACCCCAAGGCCGGCCACTAGGAAAACCATCAATCGAAGGATGCTGGAAACCCATAACCGTTTCTTGACCCTATCCAGCAGTTCCTCTTGGGCGGTTATTCTATCCTTATAAAATTCTATTAAATGATCCATAAAGGCGGAGAAGGTGTCCGTTATTATAAAATTGGGTTATAGGCCTTTCAGTTCCATCCGTAATTTTTTGGTCAGCCCATTAACGACCAGATTATAGGAATGGTCTATCAATTGCCGGACAAGGTCCGGGGGCAGACTCTGCAAATAGAGGGTATTCCAATGGACCTTGCTCATATGATAGCCGGCGGTTATGGCACCATCATATTCTTCCCGTAGTTCCACGGCCCGATCCGGAGCACATTTTAAGTTGGCACGGGGCGGAACATCGTCCAAGGGAAGCAGGGCAAACATCTTGCCCATCACCTTGAACACCAAATGTTCCGGACCAAACGGAAATTCCTCCGTTATCCCTTTCCTGGCGATACAATACTCCCTAAATTCCTCTATGTTCATGGTATGGCCGAGTATGGTATAGAACGTATTTTTTATACGATGGATGCGGACGACTATTTTATGCCCTTAGAATCATAAACTATGACCTTCGTCCATAGCGGGGAAGATTCCTCAATGAACAACAAATGGGCCGGTTCGGTCTGATATTTTTCCTGTGCTTCTGCAGAGTCAAAAGTAACGACCATCGAATAGGTAAACGACCCGTCCACTAC
>DATGQM010000341.1:0-4339 GCA_035304205.1 Arenibacter sp.
TTATGAACGGTAAATCCCCCGAAGAGGTAAAAAAAGAAATGCTCGCCAAAAACAACGATAGGTCCGCCATAGATAGTATTTTGCCCTTTAAGGTGTTTGAAGGCAACAAGCCTACCAATACCATTCTGATCAAGAAATTGAGCCCCGACAGCCTGGGCTCCCTTATAGCACTGTACGAACATAAGATATTTGTCCAGGGCGTAGTCTGGAATATCTTTAGTTATGATCAGTGGGGCGTAGAACTGGGCAAACAATTGGCGACGGCAATTTTGGAGGATATCGAAGGACCCAAAATTGCGGATCATGACGTATCTACGTTAAATCTTTTGTCTTTGTTCAAGAATTAGCAGAATTTATTGCCTTTCTCTAAGAATGAGTACATCTCTTCTCTTTTTAGTGCCCATTTTATCTTTTTTAGTTAAATTTGATCGATTAATTTAACATTGTCTTAATGTTCGATTATGAAAATTATAACATTTTTGCAGTGTTAATTTTAACCCATTTAACTCAAGAAAAATGAAAAAAATGTACTTCATTATTGCGGTGTTTTTCGGTACCGCGATAGGATTTTCACAAGGCACAATTACAGGCTCCGTAGTAGATGGCGATATGGGCGGGCCATTGCCGGGGGCCAATATTTTAGTTGAAGGTACTACCAATGGGGTAGCTGCGGATTTTGATGGGAACTTTAGCATTCAGGTAGCCCAAAATTCTGGAACGCTGGTCGTTTCCTATATCGGATTTATCAGCAAAAAGATCAATTTCACTACAATGGGCAATATTGGGTCTATCACCCTGATGCCCGATGCCGAAGAATTGGAAGGGGTAGTGGTCGTAGGCTCCGGTATTATCGATTTGGCAAAGGACAGACAGACGCCTATAGCGGTCTCTACCATAAGGGCAGCGGAAATAGCACTTAAGGGCGGAAATTTGGAATTCCCGGAATTATTAAAATCCACTCCCTCCGTATATACCTCCAGAAGTGGGGGAGGATTTGGGGATTCAAGGATCCAGGTCCGAGGTTTCGACCAGTCCAATACGGCCTTCCTGATCAACGGACAGCCCATTAACGGAATGGAAGATGGTAATATGTACTGGTCCAACTGGCAAGGGGTGACGGATGTTGCCAATGCCGTTCAGGTACAAAGGGGATTGGGATCTTCCAAATTGGCCATCTCATCGGTCGGAGGTACGGTAAACATTGTAACCAAAACAGTAGATACCAAAGAGGGCGGTTTTTTACAGTCCATGATCGGGAACGATAACTACCTAAAGACAACAGCTTACTATTCTACCGGGTTGAGTGAAAAGGGATGGGCCTTCTCCGCTTTGCTTGGGCATTGGCAGGGGGATGGATATAACGATCACATGGCCGGAAACGGACAGACCTATTTTTTCTCGGTAGGGTATGTGCCCAATGAAAATCATACCTTTAATTTTTTAATTACAGGGGCTCCACAGATACACGACCAAAGGAACCGGTATACTATTGCCACGCTTTTGGAAAAGGGACTTAGATATAACGATCAATGGGGCTATCTAAATGGTAATTTCATGAGTATATCCGGAAATTACTACCATAAACCGATCGCCAACCTAAGTTGGGACTGGAAAATGAACGACAGATCGGAATTGTCCACCGTGGTCTATGCATCCTACGGGAGAGGGGGATCTATTGGTCTAAGAAGCTTTTCATCCCAGGGGTCGGATAATTTTGATTTAACGGGGCAGTTTGACTATAACCGATCCCTTCCTAGAAATGCACAGGGCCTAATTGTAGGGGAAAGAACAGCAAACGGCCGTCAGTCCGATGTTTTAAGATCTAGTGTCAACGAGCATAGATGGTTTGGGATCGTATCCAATTTTAATCACAAACTAAACGATCAATTGAGCTTTAACGTCGGTTTTGATGGAAGATCTTACCACGGGGAGCATTTTAGAAGGGTAGTCGACTTCCTAGGCCTTGATGGATGGGACGATGATACCAATAACGAGCAGTTGGGATCGGATTATGTGATAACAAAGGCCTATAGCGCCAATCCATGGAAGGCGACCTTTCATGATACCCCAAGGGACCAAAGACTTGGTTATGATAACCCGGAAGACATTAAGTATTTGGGCGGGTTTGCCCAATTGGAATATGCAGGGGAAAAGTTATCGGCTTTTGTGCAAGGTGCGGTATCGACCCAATCCAACCAAAGGTTCGATTATTTTAATTACCCTAGAGGGGAAGAGGCTTCCGAAAAGGTTACAAACAGCGGATTTAACGTAAAAGCAGGAGCTAATTACAACCTTAATGATCAACACAATCTTTTTGTGAACGCCGGTCATTATTCGCGCCAGCCTTATCAGGATAATATGTTCCTGAATTTCAGGAACGATGTTAATCCCCTATTGACCAATGAAAAGATTACCGGTTTTGAGGCGGGGTACGGATTTAGGAGCAGCTTTTTTGCGGCCAATATCAATGCCTATCACACTACTTGGGACGATCGGGTAGTTAGTGGTGCTTTAAGTTCAGGGGAGGGTTTTTATCAGTTTGAAGGGGTGAAGCAAGTGCATACGGGGGTAGAAGTGGATTTCACTGTAAGACCTACGGACAATCTTCAGTTTAGGGGATATACCTCTATTGGAAACTGGGAGTATGACGGGGATGCCAGTCAGACCGTATATGATGATGACCAAAACGTAGTGGCACAAGGTGATCCATTATATCTTGATGGTGTAAAGGTGGGGGATGCCGCGCAGTTTACATTTGGTCTTGGTGGAAAATATGAATTCGTGAAAGGAATCAGTATAGATGCCGATTATAACCAATATGATAATTTGTATGCCGGATTCTTGCCTACGGATGATGAATTTACAACTCCGGACAATAGGGGTTCTGTAAAATTACCTTCGTTTGGCCTATTGGATGCGGGATTGACTTTCGATTGGGATGTCAACGAAACTTATGATCTGGTCTTTAGGGTGAATATGAACAACGTATTGGATGAAGAATATATTTCGGAATCCTTGACCAATATCCATGCCGAGACCGGTGACGAAACCTATAAGGGAGTTAATGTTGACAATCAGGCCTATTTTGGTTTTGGCAGGACTTGGAACGTGAGCGTCCGTTTAAAGTTTTAATTAAATTGCCATATAATTATTAAACCCTGCCATTGGCGGGGTTTTTTGTATTAAAAAATCAGTACATTTATGGCTAAAATTTTATAACCATGTACGAAGTATTATTAAATACCCATTCTTATTTGGCCTATATAGCCGTGGCGGTACTTTTTTTGGCGGTAGCCAATGCTATTTTAGGATGGACCGGAAAGAAGGATTTTACTTTAAAAAAGGATTTTAGAATTAGTCTGTATGCTTTGATCTTTGCGCATTTACAACTTTTACTGGGCCTAGTGCTTTTTTTTATATCCCCCAAAGGATTGAATGCCATTACCGAACTAGGGATGGGGGGTCTAAACTCGGCAGCACGCCTAGTGGCCGTGGAGCACCCTTTTATGAATATTATCGCCTTGGTCCTTATTACCATAGGCTGGTCCAAACATAAAAAGTTATTGGAGGCCAAAAGGAAATTCAAGACCATTACTATTTTCTATGGCCTGGGATTGTTGTTGATCTTGAGCAGGATCCCTTGGGCACAGTGGCTTAATTAATATTATTTTAACTTCCTCCTGTATTCTTGCTTTGACGGATAATTTAATGGTCAGGTTATTTGGGAGCTACGGGATATAATATATTTTGATATGAAAAATCTTTTATCAGGTGTAGTATTTTTTATGGTCATGTCCCTGGTGGCCCAGGAAGAACCATTGTTCAATGGAAAGGATCTAAGTGGTTGGACGATCTATGGTACGGAAAAGTGGTATGTGGAGGATGGCCTGTTGGTATGCGAAAGCGGACCCGATAAAGGCTATGGCTATTTGGCCACGGACAAACATTATAAGGATTTTGAGCTCACCCTCGAATTTAAGCAGGAGGCCGATGGCAATAGCGGGGTGTTTGTGCGCTCTACGATAGATGGCACCATGGTTAGTGGCTGGCAGGTAGAAGTGGCTCCCCCCGGACATGATACGGGTGGCGTATACGAATCCTACGGGCGGGGCTGGTTGATCAAACCAGATCCGGAAAAGGATAAACTGCTTAAGGAAGGTGAATGGAATACCATGAAGATCAGGCTTTCCGGTCCCAAACTGACCTCTTGGCTCAACGGTACGGAAATGGTCAGTATCACCGATCAAAAGATTGGGGAAGGCGAAGGCTCCATCGCCCTTCAAATACACGATGGGGGCGGTATAAAAGTGAAATGGAGGAATATTAAGATATCCGTTCC
>DATGQM010000342.1:0-2892 GCA_035304205.1 Arenibacter sp.
TCAAAGAAGTCTACGGCATCGTCAATGGTCATGTTAAGGACGTCGTCTATATTAGCATTTTCAAACCTTACCTCCAGGACTTCCTTCTTGAATCTTTTTCCGTTGCAGACCTCACATTCCAAATGTACGTCGGCCATAAATTGCATTTCCACTGTAATCTCACCTTCCCCCTTACATTTTTCACACCTGCCGCCATCTACATTAAAAGAGAAGTGTTTAGGCTGATATCCCCTTAATTTGCTCAATTTTTGGACCGCGAACAGATTCCGGATATCATCGTACGCCTTTATGTAGGTCACGGGATTTGATCGGGAAGATCGCCCTATTGGGTTCTGATCTATGTATTCTACGTGTTTTAAGTTTTTAAAATTCCCTTCCAAAGAGGAATATTGACCGGCTTTTTCCCCATATCCCCCGATTTCCTTTAGGATCAAGGGATATAGAAGCCTTTTCACCAAAGTACTTTTCCCGCTACCGGATACTCCGGTTATCACGGTCAATACGTTTAAGGGAAAGAGTACGTCTATATTTTTTAGGTTGTTTTCCCGGGCACCTTTTATTTCGATGTAATGGTTGAACGGTCTTCTTGTTTTTGGTACGGCTATTTCCATGGTCCCGTTTAAATAGGCCGCCGTAAGGGAACTGGACCTACATACCTCTTCCAAGGTCCCGTGCGCTACCACCTCCCCGCCATGGGTACCCGCTTTTGGGCCTATATCTATGACCTCGTCCGCCGCTTTCATGATGTCCTCGTCATGTTCTACTACGATTACCGTATTGCCAAGATCGCGCAGGGCCTTAAGCACTACGATCAGGTTCTCGGTATCCTTGGGATGCAGCCCAATACTGGGTTCGTCCAATATATACATGGATCCCACCAGGCTACTACCAAGCGACGTTGCCAAATTTATCCGTTGACTTTCCCCCCCGGAAAGGGAATTCGACTTTCGGTTAAGGGTCAGATAGCCGAGTCCCACATTGTTTAAAAAACCCAGTCTGCTCTCGATCTCCTTTAACAGTCGGGCGGCAATTATTTGGTCATGGGAAGCCAGTGAAAGTTTGCTAAAGAAAGTGATCAGATCTTCTATGGGCAGTCCCACTAGGTCGGATATGGATTTCCCCCCGACTTTTACGTAGTCCGTCTCTTTTCTCAAACGTTTTCCCTTACAGCTACTGCACCGGGTCTTTCCCCTATAACGGGACAGCATTACCCTGTTCTGGATCTTATAGCTCTTTTCCTCCAGCATTTCAAAGAACTTGTTCAGCCCGGTAAAATATCCATTGCCCTCCCAGACCAGTTCTTTTTGTTCCCCCGATAACTGATGCCAGGGTTTATGTATGGGAAAATCGAACTTATATGCGGCATTTACCAATTGGTCCCTGTACCAGCCCATACTTTCCCCGCGCCAGGGAAAAATGGCATTTTCATAAACGGACAGGGAAGTATTGGGGATAACAAGATCTTCGTCTATGCCGATCACGTCCCCGTAACCCTCGCATTTGGGACAGGCCCCATAAGGGTTGTTGAAGCTGAAAAGGTGTACATTGGGTTCCAGGAACAACATTCCGTCTAGCTCGAACTTATTACTGAAATGGGCAGTATTTCCGGTATCCACCTCCTGTAGGGCGCATTCGCCCTTACCTTCGAAAAAGGCCGTATCAACGGCATTGGCCAATCTGTTGTAAAAATCCTCATCGTCCTTTTGGACAATTCGGTCCACTACCAGATCAAACTCCCTACCCACATCCATTGGTTCCCCATCTATTCGTTTTATTTCCCCATTATGGAGTATTCTGGCATACCCTTGTTTGGATAGGAGTTGGAGCGATTTTACGGGATCCCTGTCCGCACTGATCTTAATCGGGGCCAATAAAAGAAGTTTTGCTCCCTCTTCATAGGTCTTTACATGCTCCACCACGTCGGATACCGTGTGTTTTTTGACCTCTTTCCCCGAGATCGGGGAAAATGTCCGGCCAATGCGTGCGAACAATAATTTTAGGTAGTCATAGATTTCAGTAGTGGTCCCTACGGTAGATCGGGGGTTGGTAGAATTTACTTTCTGTTCTATGGCGATCGCCGGGGCTATGCCCTTGATATAATCTACCTTTGGTTTGTCCAATTTTCCTAAAAATTGCCGGGCATAGGAGGAAAGGCTCTCAACATACCTTCGCTGTCCCTCGGCATACAGGGTATCGAAGGCTAAACTGGACTTCCCTGATCCCGATAGCCCGGTTATGACCACTAGCTTATTTCGGGGAATTACCACATCAATATTTTTTAGATTGTGGAGCTTTGCCCCCTTTATAATAATATTGTGTTTTGGATCTATATCTTTTATCGAGGCCATGTATAAATTTAAGATTGCAAAGATACAATATGTGCTATTTATTCGCTAACCGGTAAGGGATTACATTAAATAAATGATTAGTTGCGCCCAATTTCTTGGTGTCGATTTATTTTTTTATATATTTGGAGCTCAATAAAACCCTAAATAGCCTATACGTTACATAATTACTTTTTAAGATCTGAATTTGCTTCAACGCTTGTATAATGCAATGCGACCCAAATGTTAAGCTAAAAAAGTAATTTGTATGGAACTATTAATTGATGATTCGGCACTGGTAAGGAATTATATGAACGGGGATGAAAAATCCCTGGAAATATTAATAAATCGGCACAATCAGCGTCTCAGCAGCTTTATCTACTCCAAAGTGCAGGACCGGGAAATAACGGAGGATATCTTTCAGGATACATTTATCAAAGTTATCAGGACCTTAAAAAGGGGATCCTATAACGAAGAGGGCAAATTTCTGTCCTGGGTAATGCGGATATCACAAAACCTGATCATAGATTATTATAGGAAGAACAAGAGAATGCCCAAGTTCGAGGGC
>DATGQM010000343.1:0-4386 GCA_035304205.1 Arenibacter sp.
TTATTTTTGTTGTAGGTAAAATTACTGGCGAAGATCAGGTTATTTTCCGAAAGTCGCCTTCTGCGTTCCTCGATACTCCTTACCTCGTTAAAATCGGTGGTACTGGACGTTACCCCATTGTTTAAAATGGCCTGTGTAAAACCTGTGGTACCTGCCGGGATTATAAGTCTGGGTTCCGCGGAACCTTCCGGGGTTTCAAAAAAATCGGACAGGACGGGGTCCGTTTGGTAATTATCCGCAATATCGTCCAATTTGGAGTAAGTGTTCTGGTATACGGTAAAAAACCTATTCGGGTTTACATTGCGAACAAACTGTATATTGAGAAGTTCTACCGCATATTTCTTAAAATCGGTCGGCGCCCAGTTATATCCCAGGATAGTATTAAAGGTCTGTTTGTCCAGCCCGATATTTTGTTGGAAGCTGGTCCCTATGGATATCTTGGTCTGCGGGAGCATATAATTGGGAATAATCCTGGAGGGGTTGATAAATGGAAACAATATGCGGGGCAAATTAAGATTTATGTCCCCTCCAAATTCCAGGATATTGAAAAAGCGGTTGTCTATAATATTCGGATCTTTGGAAGCTCCCAGATTGATCCGGCCCGAGATACTCAGGTTTTCCGCGCCCCTGAATAAATTTCTGGCCTGTAGGGTGGGACTAAAGGCCAGGCCCAGGAATTGGATATTGGAATGGGTCACGTCAAAATCGGTCCCCAAGGAATACTTGGGCCGAGGGGATAGGTATATATTGGCGGTCAGTTCGGAAGCGGTACTGTCCGCCACAAAATCTATATTAGGATATTTAAAGGTATTCAGATTGGTGATCTGCCGGTACGTCCTAAGACGGTCTATTTCCTTATAGATACTATCTTTCCTTAAAAAGACGGCATCCGTCAGGGCTTTTGGCTTATACCGTAGTTTGTCCTTATAGTAAATGGTAAAATCCTTATAGTCTACGGATTTCAGGCTGTCGATGCCGTTATTGAAGGTGAAATCGGTATAAATATTGATTTTTTTAAAGGAATAAACCCTGTATTTCGTCGTGGTAAGGGCATTATCCGTCCTTATTTTAAGATTCTCTACATTTAGCAGGATATCCAATTTTTGATTGTTCCCCAGTTTGGTGGTATCCCCGATTAGGTCGTAGGATATGGAACTTTCCTGAAAATTATAGATCCCGCTGTTCCTAAAAAGAGCGGTGAGCCGATCCCGTTCGTTATTAAAATCCTGTAGGGTTATTTGTCGGCCCGATTTTATAAAGGATCCGGTTTTGTTCAATTGAAAAATAGAGTCCAATTCGGACGATGCTATATTGCGCTGTAACGAATCTATGGTGTAGGGATGTCCCAGATCGATCTCGTACTGGATGGTCGCTCTTTGTCTTTTTTTGCTGGTATCCAGGACAAAGGTAGTGTTGTTGTTGAAATAACCCTTGCTCTTGTAATAGGCACTCAGTCTCTGGAGCGATCTCCTGGTTTTAAAAGTATCGATGACGGCCGGGGGCTCCCCTATATTTTTCAACCATGCACTGGCCCCGCTCACGAAAAACGACTCCCCTAATCTTTCCACCTGTTTTTTGGAAAGGAAATTTATGAGCCGTTGTTCCCGTTTTTCCTTTTTGTGAAGCCACGCCCGATAGGAGGAATCCGGATTTTTCTTTGCCAGGTTATAGAGGTTCAGGCGTAGCGGATATCCCAAGAGGGTACTATTGGGTTTTTGGAAGATAAGGCTATGGATATCCTCATCGGTAACCTTTGTGCTATCGGCATAAATTAAGTTTTTGGTAAGCAAAAGTTCGTTTTCGCCCACCCGTTTTAGCGTGTTGCACGAGGTGATCGCAATTGCTAGCAATAATAAGCTTATTTTCGTAACCTTGTTGTTCATACACGACGGCGTCCCCATGGAGGTCAAAAATACATTATTTGTATGGTTGTTAAAAGCCAAATAAAACTTATAAAAAGCTTACAGCAAAAAAAATACAGGGTCCGGAACAGGATGTTTGTTGTGGAGGGTATAAAAACGGTAGGGGAGTTGCTGAAATCCCCGCTTAGGGCTTATATGGTCTATGCAACGGAAGCTTCCAATTTAGAGGGAAATGGGGGAAATATAGAAATGGTCAGCGAATCCGACCTAAAGAAAATGAGCGGTCTGGCAACCCCAAATAAGGTATTGGGGGTATTCCATATTCCCCGACCGGAGCCCATAGATTATTCGGACTGGGTAATTGCGCTGGACGACGTCCGCGATCCCGGAAATCTGGGAACCATAATCAGGTTGTGCGATTGGTTCGGTATCCGACATCTGATCTGCTCCCTCAATTCGGTGGATTGCTATAACCCAAAAACCCTACAGGCTACTATGGGATCTATCGGGAGGGTAAATATTGTATACGGGGATCTGCAAACCGTCCTGGAGGAGGCCCCGACTGCCGTTTATGGCACTTTTATGGACGGAGCACCGGTGTATGGGATGCCCTTGCCCAAAGCAGGTATATTGCTGATGGGGAACGAGGCCAATGGTATCTCCGAAGGGATAGGGGCGATGGTCCATAAACGGGTAGGTGTTCCCCAATTCGGTGCGGCAACGACCGAAAGCTTAAACGTGGCAACGGCAACGGCAATCCTTTTGAGCGAGGTACGAAGGTCCGGTATGGAATTACTCGAAAGTGAAATTGATAAATAATCCCCGGGTCATCATGCCCTCTATGTTTCCCGTCCATGGGCTATTGGGATCATTGTCCCGTACCAGTTCGTCGTTAATGGCAAAAATGCCACGGATAGAAGGGGAGAACTTAAAATATTCGAGGTAGAAATCGATCCCGAATCCCATTTCGTAATAATAGGTATTTTTTTTCATTCGGAAGGTAGCACTGCTGTTGTCGTCCAGGCTTTTCTCATTGCTTCCAAGATTTAAGGAAGTGGAGGCCCCGCCAATGAGGAACGGTTTCCAATTGCCCAATCTTTTGGTACTGACCTTTAAGAGCAGGGGAAAGTTGATATAGGTGGATTTTACTTCCCTGATGGCGTCGTTGGCATTGACGAATCCCGGGAATCCCAGGTTTCGTTGATTATAGTGCAGGCCGGGTTCAAAACGAAGGTCCAGAAAACTATTGATGCGAAGCTCTCCGATCAGGCCCACGTTAAACCCAAAGGATTTGTCCACGAGAATATCCGTAACGGGGAGGTCGTCCTTATATTCAAATTTAAAATCATATTGGTTAAAGCCTAAAAAATATCCCCAATTTAGTATAGGTTTATCCTCATTTTCGAGGTTTAGAACGGGTTTTTCGTTGAACTGTGCGCACAAGCTATGGCCCAGCATCATAAAACCTACTAAAAGGATAATATTTATTTTCATCTGTTTGACGTTGTCCGGTTTTTATCCCGATTGCTATCGGGAGTCAAATTTAATGCATGTTTTGTTATAGGTCCCATCCATAGGAATAGGGCGTATCCATAGGAATATCGGGCCGTCTTATTTTGTGGCGATGTATATGGATGCCGCTCCAAATGTCTGTGGCCTGTTTTCTATACCTATAAACCCGATTTTTTCCAAAATATTGTTGAATCGGCTCCCATGGGGGAAAATGGCGGCGGATTCCGATAAATAGGTGTAGGCGCTACGGTCCTTGGAGAGCAGCTTGCCCAAGGCGGGCAGGATATATTTGCTATATAGCATATAGCCTTGCCTATAGGGCGTTTTTTCCGGGATGGAGGTTTCCAGCACGGCGAAAGTTCCGTTCGGTTTTAAGACCCTATAGATCTCGGAAAGGCCCTTTTCCAGGTTTTCAAAATTCCGGACCCCGAAGGCCACGGTAATGGCATCGAACGAATTGGTGCCGAAAGGCAGGTCCTCGCTATCTCCCACCATCATCTTAACCTTGTCCTGCATGTGTTTTTCGGCAACTTTCCTACGTCCCACTTCCAACATCCCCGAAGAGATATCCAATCCTATGATCTCCTCGGCACCGGTCTTGACCAGATTAATGGCCAGATCTCCGGTACCGGTGGCAATATCCAATATGTTTTTCGGATTTTTCTTGCCAACAATGGCCACGAGGCGTTTTCGCCATTTAATATCGATCCCAAAGGAAATAATCCTGTTCATCCCGTCATAATTACCGGAAATGGTGTCGAACATTTTTGTTACCTGTTCCTTTTTGCCAAGATCGGAACCTTTGTACGGGGTAACCTTTTTATCCATAAACATGCAATTTTTGGTAAAGATACTATATCGCCATAAAGTATGGGCCGTATATTTTTGCTATATATAGCGATGCTATTTACTATAACATCGATATTTTGAAGGGCAACCCAATAATATTATGTAGTTTTGTGACGTTTCTAAATCTTTTTTATGTGGTACCATAGCTACCCGAACGCCCTAT
>DATGQM010000344.1:0-4660 GCA_035304205.1 Arenibacter sp.
GGAAAGGTACCACTGGCCAATATGGCCTGGGGCAAATAACCATGGTCCAAACGCACTTCCTCCCCGGTCTCCACATTGGTGGCAATACATACGAAAGGAATTTTCAACTTACTAAAATCCTCTATGTCCTTAACGTGATAAAGTAAGCGTACAAATTCGTTATAAATACTTTGTCCCCCGGAAAAGGCCTGGGGAATGGAAATCTTAAACCCTTTAAATGGCAGGGTAAGCGCATACCTTTCAGAATCCTCCTTTTCGTAAAAGGTCTTGGACCTTCGGGGCACATTGTCCTGGATCAGGGTCATGAAATCGGTGCTCCTAAATATGGAATCGAGTTCCGAAGCGGTATATCCGGAGGCATAGAGCGCCCCGATAATGGCCCCCATACTGGTACCCCCTATATAATCTATCTTTATGCCGGCCTCTTCTATTACCTTTAGGGCACCGATATGTGCCAGGCCCTTGGCCCCGCCGCCACTTAGGACAAGACCTATCTTTATATCCCTTTGCTTTAGGGAGTCCTGCCCATGCAGGGCAATGGAAAAAACAAATAACCATAAAACGAACGACGATCTGAACATATAACTAAAATGGCCTTTAGAGAAAGGATTCATATATTTTTTTGGCTTTGGATCCCCCTATTGTTTCCGTTAAATCCTTTAAAGAGGCCTCCTTGATCCTTTTTACCGATTTATATTTCTTTAACAATTCCTCCAACGTTTTTTCCCCGATTCCCGCTATTCCCTCCAGTTCGGAAGTTATGGCCGCCTTGCTCCTTTTGTTCCTATGAAACGTAATGCCAAATCTATGCGCCTCGTTCCGAAGCTGTTGGATTATTTTTAGGGATTCGGATTTCTTATCCAAATATAAGGGAACGGGATCATCCGGGAAATATATTTCCTCCAATCTTTTGGCAATTCCTACAATGGCGATCTGCCCCCTTAGCCCTAGGGCGTCCATACTTTTTAATGCCGAGGACAACTGTCCCTTTCCGCCATCTATAATTATTAACTGGGGCAACGGTTCCCCTTCTTCCAATAACCGCCGATAGCGTCTAAAAACTACCTCTTCCATAGAGGCAAAATCATCCGGGCCCGTTACGGTTTTAATATTGTAATGTCGGTAATCCTTTTTAGAGGGCTTCCCGTCCTTGAACACCACGCAGGCGGCCACGGGATTGCTTCCCTGTATGTTGGAATTATCAAAGCATTCTATATGCCTGGGCTCTTTGGAGAGTCGCAGATCCACCTTCATTTGTGCCATGATCCTGTTGGTATGCCGATCGGGATCAATAATCTTGACCTGTTTAAACCTTTCCTGACGGAAGAATTTTGCATTGCGTTCGGAAAGTTCCAAAATCTTTTTTTTGTCCCCCAATTTGGGTACCACCACCTTAAGATGGTCTTCCAAGGCAACGGAAAATGGAAGATATACCTCCGTGGATAGGGAATTAAACCGCTGCCGGATCTCCACTATGGCCAACTGAAGAAGCTCTTGATCCGTCTCATCCAATTTTTTCTTGATCTCCATGGTATGGGAACGTATGATCGATCCATGGGAAAGCTGTAAAAAATTAACATAGGCAAAAGCTTCATCGGACACAATGGTGAACACATCCACATTGTTGATATTGGGATTTACGATAGTGGTCTTTACCTGATAATTTTCCAGAACATCAATTTTCTCCTTTATTTTCTGGGCTTCCTCGAACCGAAGTTCATGGGCCATGGCAGCCATTTCGGCCCTAAAAAAGTGTAGGGAGGATTTAAAATTGCCCTTAATAATTTCCCTGATCTCCATAATCTGCCGGTTATAATCCGATTCCGTTTGCAAGCCTTCGCAAGGTCCCATACAGTTTCCCAAATGATATTCCAGACAGACCTTGTATTTTTCGGCCGCTATTTTTTCCGGGGAAAGATCATAATTACAGGTCCGCAACGGATACACGCTCCTAATAAGCTCTAATAAGGTGTGCACGGTCTTCATACTGGTATAGGGTCCAAAATATTCCGATCCATCCTTAACAAACCTTCGGGTAGGAAAAATTCTGGGAAACCTTTCATTCTTGATGCATATCCAGGGATAGGTCTTGTCATCCTTCAATAGCACATTGTACCTGGGCCGATATTTCTTGATCAGGTTGTTCTCCAGGAGAAGGGCATCCGATTCCGTTGGGACTACAATATGCCTAATGTTGATGATCTTTCTTACCAGGACCCGGGTCTTCCCGTGTTCGTGGATTTTATTGAAATAGGAGGCAACCCTTTTTTTTAAATTTTTTGCCTTTCCCACATAAAGGATCCTATCCTCGGCATCGTAAAACTGATACACCCCCGGGTCGGGGGGCAGGGATTGTATCTGGACTTCAAGTGGGACAACGGACATGAATGAAATAGTAGAATCTTAAATTTTAATTTCCAAGGAAAATTACTGCCTTTTTCTTAAAAACACATAGGTATTGCATATTTTTAACGTCTACGGATAGTTGTGCGCGCAAGATCTTTTTCCCATAATCCTTGGGCATTTCCAAAATAAAAACCGGCCACCCTTACAAAACCTCGTGCAATTCTACCAAAAAACTTCGCCAAAGCGATTCTTTTATCGATGAGCTACCTATTTTCCCCTCTTTTTGATTAATTGGATAATAAAATATAAACATTTGATTATCAGCAATTTATATAGATTACTACCAAAAAACAAATGTTATGAAATCGTTTAAAACCAAAACAAATGTTAAAAAATGGCATTACGTCGATAAAATGATACGCTTTGTGGATAATAATGTGCTTTTTTAATATATTTAGAAAACGAAAACAAATAACAAATGGATAACTATATTATAACCTTGGGAACATATCTGATTCTCATGCTTTTCATTAAAATTTACTTTGCGGTCGCAATTAAGGAATAGTTATCATATTCTTCTTTCCCACCCCTAAAGTTTACTTATTGAATCAACCATTATGTTGAAAAAAGATTTGCGTTTGCACTATCGCAGGCGCCGTGAAAATCTTAGTTCGCAACAGCTGATGGATGCTAGTCTGTCCATAGCCGACCACCTTCTTAAATTACCCATTTGGGATTATTCCTACTACCATTTATTTCTATCCATCGAAGAAAAAAAAGAGGTAGATACCCATTTTATACTATCCATTTTACAGGGGAAGGATAAGAATGTGGTGTTGCCCAAAATGTTAGATCACCGTCACCTGATCAACTTCCTGCTCACGGACAACACCCTTATTAAAAAAAACCAGTGGAACATTCCCGAGCCTGTAGATGGCATAGTAGTACCAGCCGAAAAATTGGATGTGGTATTCCTGCCCTTATTGGCATTCGACCTTGATGGCCATAGGATCGGATATGGGAAAGGATTTTACGATACCCTGTTATTCCAATGTAGACCGGATATTGTAAAAGTAGGACTATCCCTATTTCCGCCCGAGGAAAAGATCATAGACCGGGAACCCCATGATATACCTATGGACCTTTGCGTTACTCCTGATCGGATATACTCTTTTTAGGGGTTTCCCCAAAAGCTTTTTTATTGAACACGATCAATATTCCCACTCCCGTGCTTATCGCCATATCCGCAATATTGAAAACGGGTTCAAAAAATCGAAAATTGTTCCCGCCCACTAAGGGCATCCATTCCGGCCAAACGGTATCTATCATGGGAAAATAGAGCATGTCCACCACCTTCCCATGAAATATACTCCCGTATGGTTCCTCAGCGAAGGCGGTCGCTACCTGGGAATAACTATCGTTAAATATTATTCCATAAAAAACAGAATCCAGGATATTTCCCAAGGCACCGGCAAATATTAGGGATATGGCCAAAATTAAAGTATGGGAGGCATTCTTTTTTATCGTATCAAAAAGCCAATAACCGATTCCCACAATGGCAAACAGGCGAAATATGGTCAATATCAACTTTCCGACGACATCGGACACCGGAAATATATCGCTTAGCTTGGTCCCCCAGGCGGCCCCTTCGTTCTCTATGAACAAAATCTTGAACCAGCTAAATACATCAATGGATTCGCCCAGGACAAAATGGGTCTTTATATAAAATTTACTCAGCTGGTCTATGAGCAGGATCAGGACTATGATGGACAGGGATTTTTTTAAATTCATAGATCAAAAAATAGATTCGGCAAAAATAAACATATTATTTGGTTTTTATTCCCCTGATATTTCCCACAACGGAACTGAGTCCAAAATAATCCTGTCATAGAGACCAATCCTGCCACGAATCATATTGGGAACACGGACCCTTCCGTCTTTTGCCTCTTACAGGGCAAAAGCCACCTTCCCTGGAAGGGAAGGAGTGGAGATCCTGCTATCGATCATAATAGGAACACGGAATAAAAATCCTTCCCCTCGGGGAAGGTGTACCGGCCCCTGAAAGAGGGACGGGACGGAAGGGGGCAACCCGGCAGAATGCAGCGAAGCGGCAATCTGATACGATTAATATTCGATCTCATAACCAGCTCCTCCCATTTCCAAAAAATATTTATACAAAAAAAACGCCCTTTCAGGCGTTCTTAAGATATTAGGATTGCATGTTCTTCGCCTCTATGCTAAGGGTGGCATGTGGCACCAATTTAAGCCTCTCCTTATTTATCAGCTTCCCCGTCACCCGGCAGATCCCATAAGT
>DATGQM010000345.1:0-3007 GCA_035304205.1 Arenibacter sp.
AGTTTTCGGAGTATACTCAAAGTTCAATGTTTCAAGGATTAAAGCCGCGGTAAGCGGTATGCGGTACGCGTAAAGTGATTGGCAGATGAAGTTATACGGTTATAAAAACCCATAACAGCAAAACTTGATAACCTTATAACATGATAACTTTGTAACTCGATCAATATTTAATTTCGTTCCAGGTAGAGGAATAGAGGGGGGCAATTTTGTTCAGGGTCTGTTTAAGCTGCACAATATCCATTTTGGGGCCATCGGAAAATATGTTTTGGATCTCCTCCGATTTGGCATCAAAAAAGGTCTGGGTCAGGAAAGCATTGGGATGTCGGTTTGCCATGGTTTCGAACAATTTCATCGTCCCTGCGACCACTTGCTTTCCCGTACTATTGTTATCCGCCAACAGATCTAGGCCCTTTCGGTGATAATTGTACATGGCCACCCTATATTCCCTATACGAATTGGACAAGAGGTTGTCCGTTAGTTCCGATCGGCTCCGCTCCCCGGAGGTCCTGGACCAGCCCGCAAAACTACCGCTTTGGGAAAGACCGGCGATTTGTTGGGCTTTTTTAAAATAATCGTTCCCCCCTTCCAGGGAAAAGGTATCCGCATCCAGACCTAAAATTATATTTGCATAAAACGCAATTACCGCCACTAGATTGGAATCCATTTGATTCTCATTGTATATCAAGGGCTGGAACTCTATATATTGAAAATTAAACTGATTATCCTTATAGTTAAATATCGGACTTTCATAGGAGGTGTTAAAAACGGGCCTAGAGGACTGGATCTGGATATTCCCTTTAAACCGGTTGGATTCATACTCCGTAATGGTAATGAACATCTGGGCATTGACCTTTTCGCTTTCCTTATATATGCGATCGGACCAGGCAGTCTTGTTCACGAAATCGTTTAGCGATCGTTCCAAGGTCTTAAAGATCTGTTGGTTGGTCTGCCCTACCTGATCGGCATTCACCGTAAGGGTACATTTTAATTCCTGTGCCCCCAGCGAAAAAGAAGTTATAAAACAAATTGTGGCAAAAAGTAGTTTACGCATGGGTCCGGATAATAATTTCATTTAGTATATCCAAGGCAACCTCTGTCTTGGTCTTTAACACAAACGTTTTTATATCCAAATTCTTATCTATGAAAGATACTTTATTGGTCGGTTTGCCAAATCCGGCCCCCACATCGTTCAGGGAATTCAGTACGATGGCATCCAAATTCTTCCGGTTCAATTTTCCGATGGCATTTTCCACCTCGTTCTCGGTCTCCAGGGCGAATCCCACTAAAAACTGGTTTTTCTTTTGGTTTCCCAGGGAAAGGAGGATATCCTCGTTCTTTACCAAGGTTATTACGAATTCCTCCGCCGATTTCTTTATCTTTTGGTCGGCAACCGATTTCGGTCGGTAATCGGACACCGCTGCCGCACCGATCACAATATCCATTGCGGGAAAATGACCGAGTGCCGCCTGGTACATTTCGTCGGCGGACGTTACTTTTATAAGTTGGATATGGGCATGCTGTACGGTTAAATGGGAAGGACCGGAAATCAATATCACGGTAGCTCCCAGATCGGCGGCCTTCTTCGCTAATTCATACCCCATTAAGCCCGTGGAATGATTGCCTATAAACCGTACCGGATCCAGGGCCTCGTATGTGGGTCCCGCAGTAATCAATACCTTCTTCCCGCTCAATGGTAGGCCTGCGGCCAGGTCGTTCATTATAAATTCCACTATATCTTCCGGTTCTGCCATACGCCCTTCCCCTATCAGGCCACTGGCCAGTTCCCCGGAAGTTGCTGGGATCATAATATTGCCAAAGGACAAAAGTTTATCAAAGGTTGCCCTGGTCGATGGGTGCTTAAACATATCCAGATCCATGGCGGGGGCAAAATAGACCGGACATTTAGCGGAAAGATAGGTGGCCATCAACAGGTTATCGCAAGTACCATATGCCATTTTAGATAGGGTATTCGCAGTTGCCGGGGCTATGATCATCAAATCGGCCCACAATCCCAATTCTACATGATTGTTCCAATTTACGCTCCCGTCACCCTCTGCTATAAAGTTGGTGGAAACCTCGTTTTTGGATAAGGTGGCAAGGGTCAATGGGGAAACAAAAGAACCGGCGTTATGCGTTAAAACAACTTTAACGTTAGCACCGGCCTTGATCAGTAAACGGACTAGAAAGGGGGTTTTATAAGCGGCTATACCTCCAGTGATCCCTAAAAGTATATTTTTACCGCCCAACATCCTTTTAAGCGTCTTTCGTTGTATTCCTATGATAAATTTTATCGTCCAACCATTCCTGTGCGGCCATGGCATGCGGCTTGGGCAATTTCTCGTAGAATTTGGAAACCTCTATCTGCTCCTTGTTTTCAAAAACTTCCTCCAAACTGTCGCTATAGGTCGCAAATTCCTCCAATTTTTCCAAAAGTTCCTTTTTAATTTCAGAATTTATCTGAACGGCCCTTTTTGCACTGATTGAAATGGCCTCATATATGTTCCCGGTGGCGGAATCAAATTCGTTCTTGTTGATCGTTACCGTGGATACCGGCGCCTTCGAGTTCTTTAAATCGTTCATACTCATAATAAAAGGTGTTTTATTTGGAATAATTTTGTAATTCAGTTTCAATTTTCTCCATGGTCCTGTCCGCACTCTTAAGGTATCTGGACTCGGGATAATATCGTTTTAAGGTATTATATGCAGCTTTGGCATTGTTCAAGCGTTCCTTTTTCAAATAATCAAAACTGTTCATTGCCAATTTGGTAGTTGAATCAAATTTGTAATATAGGGCATCCTCGCGATAAACGGATCCCGGATTATCCGAAATAAAGTTATCAAAGGCCGTCACTGCCGGAGTAAGGAAAGTATAGTCGAACTCCCCGATCGTATTAAACTGTTTGGCAATCTCAAATTCCTTGCGCTCCTTTTTAGTTGTAAGTTCCTTGGCCATAATATTGGCCTCTACCAAATATTCCGAATCGGGATAGGTATTGATGAAGTTCTG
>DATGQM010000346.1:0-3172 GCA_035304205.1 Arenibacter sp.
AAAAGGCCCTATATTATTTTGAAATGGGCGGAAACAGCGGACGGTTTTATAGCGCCCGCCCAAGAAAAAAGACAAAACGACCCCCGACCCTTCTGGATCAGCAACTCCTATTCCCAACAATTGGCACACCAATGGCGCACCCAGGAACAGGCCATTTTGGTGGGAACCACAACGGTCCTGGCCGATAATCCCAAACTAAGTGCAAGACATTGGAAGGGGAAGGACCCTATAAGGATAGTGTTGGACCGGGAATTAAGGATCCCCCACCATTTCCATGTGATGGATGGCAGTGTAAAAACAATCGTAATATGCGGTACGGAACCCATAGATCCCGTAGCGGGGGTCCTTTATGAACAGATCGATTTTTCCGATGCCGTTGTACCACAAATTTGCCAGGTGCTACACCGCCACCAAATTTTAAGCGTTATGGTCGAAGGGGGTGCCCAAACCCTTCAAAGTTTTTTGGATGCGGGATTATGGGACGAGGCCAGAATATTTATCGGGAGTAGGTATTTTGGCAAAGGGACAAGATCTCCCCGAATACAACGAATACCCTTCCAAAAGGAACAAGTGGCGACCGACACGCTTTTATATCTGAGACATGATTAAAAATATCATTTTCGATTTTGGCGATATTTTCGTCAATCTGGATAAGCAAGCAATATTTAGATTCCTGAAAAACAATGGAATAAATGAATTCCGGCCCAAATATTCCGCATTGAACAACGATTTGGAAGTGGGCAAAATAACTCCCGATGAATTTCTAGATCGATTGGGAGCCGAATTTCCCCAATTTTCTACCATCGAGATTGCGGATATCTGGAATTCCATGCTCTTGGATTTCCCTGAATACAGATTGAATTTTATTGAGGAACTGGCCAGCGAAAACAAATATAGGCTGTTCCTTCTCAGCAATACCAATGCCCTACATATACCCCATGTAGGCGAAATTATGGGACTGGATCGCTATGCGAAGTTTAAGAACTGTTTCGAGCAGTTTTATTTATCGCACGAAATAGGATTGAGAAAGCCCGATAGGGAGATCTATCAATTTGTACTGGATGAAAATAACTTACAGGCCGAAGAGACCTTTTTTATCGATGACACCTTTGAAAATACGGAAGCTGCCGCTACGTTGGGCATACAAATCTGGAACCTTCAAGTGGGCAAGGAAGATATTGTCCAGTTAAAGGAAAGACTGTAATAGGTCGCGCCAAAGGTGTCTGCCATTAATCATATTTTTTTAAAGTAGCAATGGACACTGATACTTATAAAACTTTAGGAACACCATCGGAAGAGGTTCTCCTAAAGGAGAAAAAAAGCAAGTTTTATGGATATGCATATCCCATCCTAAACGAGGAAGAGGTAAGACCGATCATCGAGGAATTAAGGAAACGCCACCATACCGCCAACCATGTATGCTATGCCTGGCAATTGGGCGTGGAGGATATTAAATACAGGACAAACGATGATGGGGAGCCGAACAATTCGGCCGGAATCCCGATCTACGGCCAGATCCAGGCCTTTGGCGTCACCAATGTACTGATAGCCGTTGCCCGGATATTCGGTGGCACCAAGCTGGGCGTGGGGGGATTGATGAGTGCCTATAAAACTACGGCACAGATGGCACTGGAGAATGGGGAAATAATCGAAAGGACCCTACAACAGAAATTTTTACTTTCGTTCGATTACCCCGAGATGGACAAGGTAATGAGGACCATAAAACAATATCGACTAGAAATTGTCTCCCAAAAAATGGAGATGGACTGTAGCCTTGTGTTTTCCGTAAGGAAACAGCATGCCGATCACATAGCGGAAGTCATCTCCCAAATGCATCCGCTAAAATTGAAAAAATTAAACATTTAACTTGTCCAGGATATAATCCGGGCACTTCATTGGCCTGTTGGTCGTTGTGTCCATAAATGCCAGAACCGTATTGGCCTCTATCAATAATTCATGGGCCTCGTTATGGATCTCATAGTCGAATTCTATTTTCACCAAAGGTCGTTTTCGGATATGCGTGGTAACCGTGAGCAGGTCATCATAAATGGCCGATTTCCTATAAATAATATTTAAGGAAATTACAGGTAACATTATTCCGCTTTCTTCCATTTCCTTGTAGGAGATCCCTATATCCCTTAACCACTCTACCCGTCCCATCTCTAGATATTGCGGGTAGTTTCCATGATATACCACTCCCATTTGATCCGTTTCCCCATATCGTACCCTAAAAGAAAATTTGTTAAAGTCCATGTTTATCCGAGTAAAAAGTATATATTTAAAAATGTGAATTTTTGTAGCACAACATGGGGAAAAAAAAGGGAATAATCAACCCTTGTAGATTTTTTTTTTAGGATAATTGTTCACATATTTGCCTGACTATATTGGGCGGTCCCGGGCACCGCAAAACCATCGATTTTTTAAGCTAACCAAAAAAAAGGGATTATTTAAAATGAGTGTTACTGCAACTTCTGTATGGATCAATTGTTTGGACTTTATTAAAGACAATATCCAACCGCAGGCATTCAAAACTTGGTTTGAGCCCATAAAGCCTGTTAAGCTTGCCGACACGGCACTGAGCATACAAGTACCCAGCAAGTTCTTTTACGAATGGTTGGAAGAACATTATGTTAAGTTATTAAAAGTAGCACTGACCAAAGAGCTCGGGGAAACTGCCAAACTAGTCTATATTATTAAAATGGAAAATACCTATGGCAACCGGGAACCGTTTACGGAGAAGATCCCCAGTGCCAATAGGTCCACCATGGAACCGCAAGAGCTGGACGTAGCCATTAAATCCAAGAATCCGGAACTTAAGAACCCGTTCGTAATTCCGGGCATCAGGAATATAAAGATCGAATCCCAGTTAAACCCCAATTATAATTTTGACAATTTCTTGGAAGGGGATTCCAACAGATTGGCAAGATCCGCAGGGATGGCCGTTGCCAACAAACCGGGGGGTACCTCCTTTAACCCCTTATTGGTCTTTGGGGGAGTAGGTCTTGGAAAGACACATTTGGCCCATGCCATAGGCGTGGAGATCAAGGACAAGTATCCGGAAAGGACCGTACTGTACATTTCGGCCGAGAAGTTTACGCAACAGTATATCGAATCGGTCAAGAAAAATACCCGGAACGATTTTATCCATTTCTACCAGTTGATCGACGTCCTC
>DATGQM010000347.1:0-4909 GCA_035304205.1 Arenibacter sp.
GGTAAAGGAAATGTGTTTCCCTTTTTTGGGACCCTTGTCTACCAAAGACCATCGTTTGTTGGGCCATTGGATACGCTCTTGGATCTCATCGATCTTAAAATCCGCGAGCTGAAAGGAATTGGGCGTACTCCACATCTGGTCCAGCCATTCCGTCTTTAAATATCCATATTCCAACTGTCCATCCAAACCTCCCACGGCATATTCCTGTCCGTCTATGGTCAGCATAGCTTCCGGACTGACTCCACGAAGTAGCGATTCGCCGTTCACAAGATTAGTGAGCCCAACGGTGGCACAATTGGGGGTCAGGCGGAAGGTCCGACTGATCAGGCCGTTGGAGATGACGATTTCCTTGCCGTTGGCTTGCCGGTATACGGTAGAAGGCACCGT
Source organism: Arenibacter sp. (assembly GCA_035304205.1). GTDB lineage: Bacteria > Bacteroidota > Bacteroidia > Flavobacteriales > Flavobacteriaceae > Arenibacter. Next base: position 388 of record DATGQM010000347.1, read on the forward strand.
TAACTTCTCTACTAACCAATCTTCTTTTACACCTTTTTTATAAATTTCGTTTCCTTCCGGTAGTTTTTGGACCGCCGGTAGTATGGTCTTGTTAAAGTTATCGTTTTGATTTTTAAGTTTTGCCAGATAGTTGGCATCCACCAATCGGGGCTTAAAATTGGAATAATGTATGGTCGGTTCGGCCCATATGGCATGATCGCCAGAGAGTCCGTCCCCATTATCCGTTACCGAAAGTTCCAGGACCTTTACGTCCTTTATATCCAGATCGACCGTAACGGCCTTGTTGCCGCCCGATATTTTTTTACTGGTCCATAGGGTTTTTCCATCGCCTTTTATGGAGAAGCGGACGCTGCCCTTGCCCATGTTATCTTCCGAATTGGCTATGCCGACAAAGGTCTGGGCACCGTCCGTATCCGTATAAAAGAGTTTGGAACCGTCGCCCAAGGCGTTGAACTGTACGTTTTTAGGAAATATTTCTTGGTCCTGGATGCCTACTTCGGCCTTGAAAACCCGACTTTTTCCATCGAGGAAGAAATATAATTTACTTCCCGGTAAGGTCCCGATGCCGTTTTTATGGGTTTCCCCTGCAATTGCTATGGGTGATCCGGTAACGGCTTGGTTCTTTTTGGCCGGCCACCAAGGTTGTTCCACACCTTCAATGTTTAGATCGGAAAGTAATTGGGTCCCCGAACCCGATGATTGGGAATAAGTTGTAAAAAAAGCAAGGAGAAGGAGGTTTGATACAAATATTTTTAAATATTCCATTGCAGTAGTGGCCTTAGAGTTCTGGTTTTGGTTTAAGAGCACCAAGTTACTGGGTATCCGGGAATACGACAACCATTTATAAAACTTAGTTTGATACTTTTTTGCCTGAAATATACGAATATGAGTTTTCGAAATAAACTCAAGTTAAAAAGTTAAAGAGTCAAAAAGCCAATAATATTTTTTTATCAAACATATTGCTGAAAATCAATATTCTAAAATGTATATAAATCGGTTTTTTTGTTGAATGAAACTAGAACCACTTTTCAGGGTGGACTCAACTATATGGCGTGTTCGGTTTTTAAGCGACTTTAAGTTTAGGAACCAGCATCATTAAAAAATGGTTGCCCGGTTTAAGGGGGCAACCATTTTAAAATTTAGCTAACGCTATCCGTTCATTCCTTTAGTTTCCCCCGCTGCCTATGGTCGGGTTGTTTTGATCCCACCAGAGTCGCTGTGAATTTAAAACACTTGGATTTTCATCCCTAGGGCTAGTAAAGCCTTGGTCGGCATTGGCCTTTTCCCAGTTCTGGAGATTCAGATCACCTGGTTCTGGCGTAGGGGCCCTTCTAGGAAAAGGTATCTCATTGTCATCTGTAGGAGAACGTGCCAATAATGAAGACCCATATTTTGGATATCCTGTTCTCATAGATAAGACCCATCCTTCGGAGGGCAGTCTGTAAAAGTTCAAAAACTGTTGGATATATACTTTTTCCAGATCGTCCGTGCCGTTGAACTGGACTTCGGGAGTTGCAAGGTAATTTGTTATTTCGGTATCGGCTATCGGCAAATAAGGATATGTTTTATTGGCTACCCTTAATGAAAGATCCCCTTTTTCCCCTAACATATTATAGGTCCTAACGGAAGATTCTATTCCTTTAATATACCAATCTTCGGCATCTCCGGGAGTATAACCTTTAAGGATGAATTCGGACATCATAAAACACACTTCCGCATAAGAAATGACTACGTCGACATAATTGCCTTCAGCGGGGGGTAGGCCACCGTAGGTGTGCTTTGATTCCTGGATCAACCTTCGGTTCCATTTTGAGACCATCATAGTATTGGTCCCTATCGTATTTGGGTCGTCTATAAACAAATAGTAACCCGGCACACCTATATTTGGGTCTTGCCTATGGGTAGGTGCCCCGATATAGCGATATCCCAATATATCCTCTCCGTCGGCCGTTGTATATAAGACTGTATTGTCATTGTCTATATCTACCGCAGGTGAAATATCCGATGGGCTTGCAAAGGCATCAATGGATTCTTGGGTATATCCATTTGGTTCAAAGAAAATTCTCAATCTTGGATCAATAGTACGCTTCATAAAATCCACAATAGGTTTTGCGGCCCACATAAGTCCTTTCCATTCAAAGGCGGCGCCGGCAGAACCACGGTAAGTTCCGCCCATGTCAAAGGTAAATTGATCTTCCTCACCTTCAAATAGCCGGCCATCGGCCACAACACTACTTATAATTTCCCTTGCCCTAGTTTCATTTTGTGACAATAGGCGCGTTGCAATTCGCAGTTTAACCGCATTGGCGCATTTGATCCATTTTGTCGCATCGCCACTATATACGATATCACTATCACTAAAGTCAAATTCATTGGTCAGATTCTCACTTAAGTTTTCTATGGCATTATCCAATTCGTCCGTTAATTGTAATAAAAGGGTTTCTTGTTTATCATAAATAGGATCTAATTTTCCTTCATAACGACCTTTCCCCGCTTCGGAGTAGGGGATATCCCCGAATTGATCGGTTACACTTAAAGCAAAAAAAGCTTGGAGTACATCGGCAGCTGCCACCAATTTCTGTTTTGATTTTTGTTCAACTTCTGGAAGTTGGCTTATTTGTAGGCGCACCTCATCCAGATGGTTCAGGACCGACCCGTAGAAAGTGCCGTATTTACTGCCGGGCAAAATAGTGTTGATATCGTCCGCATTGGCAACCCCTTGGGAGAGATATTGGGCCCATGACATTTTCTGATGATTTTCATGGTACCATTCCCCGCCACCTTTGTACGTCCCTATTTGTTTCTGCACATAAGTAAACAAGGTCTCCGCAGGGGGAATCCCTACGTTGGGATCGGTGTTTATCTCCTGGAAATCTTTTTCGCATCCCACAAAGAGACCCAGGGCAAATACTAGATAGAATATTTTTTTCATGTTTTCTAAATTTTTCCGATTAGAAATTAAGATTTATTGCAAATGATATGGACCGGATATAGGGTGCTGACCTCATCTGCAGGGGATTTGCCGCCGCATTGTTGCTTATTGACGGGTTGATATTATCCGGCATAGAGTTGTATAGGAATCCTAAATCCCTTCCCGTGAGGGAGAGCGTGGCGCTATTTATTGATAATTTGTCCAATACGGATTCAGGTACTGTATAGGATAGTGATAATTCCCTTAGAGCGACCCAATTTTGCGTATAGACTCCGGTTATAGGCGTACCCGTGCTGGCAGATGTCCATCGATATACATAACCTGACCAGTGGGTAGGTTCGACCAAACCTTGATCATAAGCCTGCTGATAGGTAAGACCGCCCACATCAACGGTTGTCCGATTGTCCGCAGGGCCGGAGTCAACTGTAGTACCATCTGGAAAAACACCATCCGGTATATATCCATCCTCATAGGTTGTACCATAAAAATTTTGCCCTTGTCCTTCGCTGGTCCAGGTAATCCCTCCTTGGGATGCATCCCTATTGGGCAAAGAACTTTTAGTTACACCTTGATGCAATCCATACCGGGCATCGGCAGAATATATTTCGCCGCCATATCTCGCATCGACTATGGCACTTAAACGGAACCTCTTATATCTGATGGCCGTATTGGCACCCCCATACCAATCAGGTTGCATATTTCCCATTACGTGCAAAGAATCCAAGTTGTTTATTCCAATGGGATACGCTACGGACCAACCATTTCTGTTTGCAAGGATGGGCTTATCATGATTTTCGGTATTTGCCCCGTCATAATAGGAGTAACCTCTTCTAGTGACCAAGTCTCCATAATTACCGCCTACATAAGCATAGGATGCCGTACCTGCATTACTGTCATCGGGATTTCCGTATAAATTAAATTCGTTTATGCCAGGAGCCAATTCTATAATTTTATCGCGGTTTCTCGTAAAATTGGCACCAATATCCCAGCTAAAATCCTTGGTGTCGACAATATTCACATCGAGTGCAGCCTCGATCCCAGAATTTTGGAGGTTACCGGCATTGATCAATTGCTGGCTTATACCAGATTCACCGGGAACGGGCAAGTCAATAATCTGATTTTTTGTATTGTCCTTATAATAGGCAAGATCTAGCCCAACTTTATTATTAAAGAAGCGGATATCTATTCCCGTTTCCCAGGAATATTTTTTTTCTGGCTTAAGGTTTGGGGAGATCGCCGTGCCGTTTTCATATCGGAACATGTTTAAGGCCAGGTTGTCATTAAAACCGTCCGCCACAAACCCGGTAGATAATTCATAGGGGGATGTATCATTACCAACTATGGCATATGATCCCCGTAATTTGGCAAATGATATAAACTCTGGCAAAGGCAGTGTTTCACTAACTACCCAAGATAAACTTCCCGAGGGATAAAAATAAGAATTGTATCCATGTCCGTCCGGATAAACTAAAGCAGAGGACCAATCGTTCCTAGCGGTTAGGTTTAGGTAAAGATCTCTTCTGAAACTGGTATTAAAGAAGGCATATACCGAATTTATTTTTTTTCTATCCCCTATTCCCCCATTTACAT
>DATGQM010000348.1:0-7665 GCA_035304205.1 Arenibacter sp.
TATATGGCCTATCCCGGCTTTTATGCGATCGCCATATATAGGTTGGCGCATGAACTGTACAAAGAAGGGTTTCCGCTAGTGCCTAGATTAATGACGGAGTATGCCCATAGACAGACCGGGGTGGATATCAATCCGGGGGCACAGATCGGGGAATCCTTTTTTATAGACCATGCCACGGGAGTGGTCATAGGTGAGACCGCAATTATAAAAGATCGTGTAAAGATTTATCAAGGGGTTACCTTAGGGGCGCTCTACGTTGCCAAAAAGCTGCAAAAAATAAAGCGGCACCCTACCATAGAGGACAATGTTACCATTTATGCAAACGCCACTATACTAGGAGGGGAAACGGTGATCGGAAAAAATTCCATTATAGGCGGCAATGCATGGATAACGGCATCGGTCCCGGAAAACTCCACCGTATTCCACTCCCCCGAAATAAAGATAAAAACAATTCCAAATGTCATATAATATTTTAGACACCATTGGAAACACTCCATTGGTGCTTTCAAGGGCCATTAACCCCAATCCCAATATTAGTCTTTATTTTAAAATGGAAGGCCACAATCCGGGGGGCAGTGTAAAGGACCGGGCGGCCCTCGGTATGTTAAGGCAAGGTCTAGAAAGGGGGGATTTTACTTCCCGATCCAAATTGATAGAGGCTACCAGTGGAAATACAGGGATCGCCCTTGCCATGATCGCCGGTCTGTACGGACTGGATATAGAGCTGGTAATGCCAGAAAATTCTACCAAGGAAAGGGTACAGACCATGCGGGCGTACGGGGCCAAAGTTACCCTTACGCCTGCGGAAGTGGGTATCGAGGGTGCAAGGGACTATGCGGAACTAAAGGTGAAACAGGAAGGGTATTTTATGATCGATCAATTTTCCAATCCTGACAATTGGAAGGCACATTACAACAGTACTGGGCCGGAGATCTGGAGGGATACCCAAGGAGCTATTACACATTTTGTTTCCGCTATGGGAACTACGGGCACCATTATGGGAACATCCACATTTTTAAAGGAAAAGAACGCCCAGGTGCAGATCGTAGGGGTGCAGCCTACGGATAATTCCAAAATCCCCGGAATCCGAAAATGGCCAGTGGAATACCTACCAAAAATATTCGATCCCAAGAAAGTGGATTCGGTCCTGGAGGTAAGCGAATCCGAAGCGGTGGCTATGGCCAAGCGTTTGGCCAAGGAAGAGGGCATATTTGCAGGGATGAGCAGTGGCGGGGCCGCCGCTGCGGCATTAAGATTGGCCGGGCAACTCGATAAGGGCGTAATCGTCTGCGTAGTATGCGATCGGGGAGATCGATATCTTTCTTCCGACCTATTTGGGTAAGATGGGGAACCTTATAGCCAATGTTTCTTTTTAAAATAGACCAGCAATCCCACAAAGATCAGTATCATTAGTCCCCAGACATAAAAATAACCGTACTGTAGTTTTAATTCCGGGATATATTCGAAATTCATCCCATATACCCCTACTATAAATGTCAGGGGTATAAATATGGATGCCATAATGGTAAGTACCTTCATTACCTCGTTCATTTTATTGCTCATGCTGCCCATATACATTTCCGTTAGGCTCATGGACATTTCCCGGTATACCTGCATTGTTTCGTTGATTTCCGTACAATGGTCCATGGCATCCCTAAGGAAAAATTTGGTGTCCTTGGTAATCAACGGGTGTTCCGAATTTATTAGGCGGTTCACGAGTTCCTTTACAGGAACCACCCAACGCCTTATCTTAAGGATCTCTTTCTTTAATTCCTGTATTTGATGGGCTACCTGGGGCCGAGGGCGTTCGTTGACCTCTTCTTCCAAAACCTCTATCTGTGTACTAATGTTTTCCAACACTACAAAATAATTATCGATGATCGCATCCAATAACGAAAAGAAAAGATAATCGCTCCCCTTTGTCCGGATACGTCCCGTTTTGTTCCTGATACGTTCCCTTAATGGTCCAAATACATCCTCTTTTGACTCCTGCATCACCAAGACCGTATTTTCCTTGAGCACAATAGCTACATGTTCTTCCACCAGTTCATTGTTCCCATCCAGATATAGCATTTTTAGGGCAGCGAAAATATAGGTGTCGTATTCATCCACTTTTGGGCGTTGATTGGTATTGATCGCATCCTCAACGGAAAGGGGGTTTATATTAAAGGTCTTGCCCAAGTAATCCATGAACGGTTCGTCACTGAGTCCGATTACATCGATCCAGGCGATGGAGGTAGGGGATCTAAGCTGGCCTATCCCATCCAAAATTCCCATTTCAGTGGTGTCGAGTACTGTTTCCTGCATTTGATCCCCGTCATACTCCATGACATTGACGATAGTCTTTTCCCCTCCCCTATTTCCCATGTAGATAACGCTTCCCGGCGCTTTCCCCATCTTGATGATACGTCTGGATTGTTTCTTATGTGTAGTCTTTCCCGAAGAGTTTTTTTTGCCCATGCTGATGAATAAAGTTAAAGAGTTAGGAGTTAGGAGTTATGAGTTAAAATCGATTTTTTTTATTGAATAGAAACCAAAACTACTTTTAGAATAGAGTTTTTATTGATTCCCTAACCACTAATTTAAACAATCAAAATTCTTTTGGGCGGATTATAATCCATTTTATGTGACAGCTATTCAAATTCCAGATCGTACAGCATTAGACCGGATCCGGGAGCTACATAGGTCAGAGTAATACCATTGGCATTTTCCAAGGATGCCTCTATATCGGCCAGCGTAAGTTCCCCCTTTCCCACCTGGATCAAAGCCCCCATGATCATCCTGATCTGGTATCGCATAAATCCGGCACCCGAAATATGTAGCGCATAGCTGGTAGCCGGAAAGAAATTGGCTTTTAGAACGGTGTTCTTTTTAATTTGGCAGGTATCTATGGTCCTGATTACTTTCGTATTTGGCTGTAATCTGGCCGTATAGGTAGAAAAATCATGGGTACCTACAAATAGGTTTGCACATTTTATCATAAGTGCAATATCCAGTTCCTCCAAAATATTGGCCAGGAACGGGGCACAAAAGGGGTGGTTTTTTTCACCGAAGGAGAAAAGATATACGTACTCCTTTGTTTTACTATCCTTTATAATATTAAACTCCCTGCTTACTTTTTCTATGGACAGGATCCGTATATCGGGAGGAAGGTTTTTATTGAATTCCACCTTAAAATATTCCAGACCGGTCAAGGGTCCATCATCCAAAAACAATTCAAAGGCCATATCCATTGCCGAAACCTTGGCATCGGTACGTCCGGCCCCCAAAATTTTAAACGAAAGGTCCGGCAAGATGAATTTCAAGGTCTTGACCAACATTCCCTCCACCGTTTTGTGCCCGGGCTGTTTTTGCCATCCACTATATCTATAACCTAAATATTGCAGGCGAATTAAATAGTAGTACCGTTCTTTCCGCATTTTATTTTCCCGATATCCAAAAAATGAAGTCTATATTGGCAGGGCTAAATGTGCCCTAGCCATCAGATTTTCCCTTTTTAGTTTATGAAACGCAATATTAACCCAAACCAACTAAAGATAATAGGAAGCGGCGGTAAAAACTTGATTTAAAAAGCCAAAGAGCCAAAAGGCAAAGGGCCAAAAGTTTAATCCTATCCTATAATTTATCCTTTTAACGAAAATATAAAGCTAGGTCAACAATTAGTCGTAATTATGTTTAAAAATCAGAGGCGACCATAAAACCATTGATATGAAAAAATCAAATAGTCCAATACTTCCTAGAGTAAATTTATTTTTTACCGTAATCATCCTGCTCGCACTTATATTCCTCAACTTTTATGGTCTGTACAGCAATCAATTCCATTTTAACAAACCGGGGAGTTTTATCTTTCCCTTGGTAACGGTGGTCCATTTCGTGTATATCTACGTCCTTTGGTTTAAAATTTCCGAGGATGAATATCCGGATGTAGTGATGAAAAGTATAGAATATGTCATGTACGGTATCCTTTTGGTCTATTTTTATGAAATTGTGGAGACCTTTTTATTGTTAAGCTCCCAAAATAAATTTTCCGATCATGTAATTCCGAGCACATTTATGCCCATGGGAATACTTATTTTAAGCCTAAAGTCCCTATTGGTGCCTTTTACGATCTGGTCTTTCCTGATCCGAAAAAGAAGGGTAGGCCAATATGACATCGACTATTTAAACGATCATTTAAGTTCTTGGCAGCGGAGCCATTAATTTTCCTATCCTATAGATCTCGTATAAAGCTCCCGTAAATATCCTTTATCTGGTAGCCTTTTACAAATCGCTGTTTGCTTAATTTTTTATGGCCTACCAGGCCCCATAGCAGTAATTCCTTTAAAAAATAGCTGTCCTTTTTATCAAAATTGGGCCGATATTCCTGCATTAGATCGTTTAGGGCGGGAATACTATCCAATTTATCCCTGTATTCATTGTCCGTGGCATCGTCCAATAATTCGAATCCGTCCCCTTCAAAGAACCAACCGATCAATTCGTCATACGGTCCTTGCACATCCTTGCGCTCCAACTTATCTATTTTGGGGAAGTACTGTATAAAAAAGTATTTAACGGCATCTTCGATCAATAATTCCGCAACACTATCCGCGCCTTCCTGTTCGCCTTCATATACCAGTTCTATTTTCCCGGTCATTGACGGGATGATCCCCATAAAATCCATCAAACGCAGTTGGGTAATTTCCCCTCCATTTTTTATGGCCCTGCGTTCGGCGGTACTGAGCAAATTCTCGAAAGAAGTAATGCTCATTCGGGCACTGACACCACTTTTGGGATCTACATATTCACTGTTACGGGCCTCAATACTGATCTGTTCCAAAAGATCCTTGGCCAGATCGGGGACATAGACCGTATCCAATTGTCTTTGATCCGATCTGGATTCCTGTTCGGTAATCTTGCGGGCCGTTGCAATATCTTCCGGGTAATGTGTTAGGATCTGTGATCCTATCCGATCCTTTAAGGGCGTAACGATACTGCCCCTATTGGTATAGTCCTCCGGGTTGGCCGTAAAAACAAATTGAAGGTCCAGGGGCAATCTTAATTTAAACCCCCTGATCTGAATATCCCCTTCCTGAAGGATATTAAAGAGGGAGACCTGGATCCTGGCCTGAAGGTCGGGAAGTTCGTTGATCACAAAAATACTTCTATTGGCCCTGGGGATCATTCCAAAATGGATTACCCTTTCATCCGCATAGGACAATTTTAGGTTTGCCGCCTTTATGGGGTCTACATCCCCGATCAGGTCGGCTACCGTAACATCGGGGGTAGCCAATTTTTCAAAGAAGCGTTCTTCCCGGTGTACCCATTCTATGGGGCAATTATCGCCCTGTTCCTTTATTAGGTCCAAACTGTACCGGGAAATGGGATCTAAGGGATCATCATTGATCTCGGAGCCCGAAACAATGGGGATATATTCGTCCAATAGGTTTACCATCAGCCTTGCCAATCTGGTTTTTGCCTGTCCCCGAAGTCCCAATAGATTAATATTGTGTCGGGACAAAATAGCACTTTCCAGCTCGGGGATCACCGAATTCTCATATCCCCAAACGCCCGGGAAGGCATTTTCGCCCGACTTTAGTTTTTGTATCAGATTGTCCCTTAGCTCATCCTTTATCTTTTTGGATATGTATCCTGCCTTCTTAAGTGCCCCTAGGGTCAAAATTTCTTTGTGGTCCAATTTCATATTTTTATATTAATAACTAGATAGGAAGTCCCTCGTCGGCCTACAATAAATGATCTTGCCGAACCGATATCCCGTACCCTATCCCTTTAACCGTTTTCGTCTGTTCTGTTCATAATCCTCAAAGATCATTTCTCCAAGGCCCTTTAATCCCGTAAAGAAGGCCTTTCCCTTATTGGCCTCTGTAAAATACCGTATAAACTGGGTGAGATAGGGGTCCTGGGCAATCATAAAAGTAGTAATGGGAATATGTAATTTCCTAGCCTGTCGGGCCATATTATAACATTTTTCCACGATATAATCGTCCAGTCCCACGCTATTCTTATAATAGGTACCATCGGGCAACCTTAGACAGCTGGGCTTCCCGTCGGTAATCATAAAGATCTGCTTATTGGTATTGCGCTTTCTGCGCAGCATATCCATCGCCAACTGGAGTCCGGCTACCGTATTGGTATGGTAAGGGCCTACTTTAAGGTAAGGCAGATCCTTTATTGGAATGGGCCATGCATCGTTCCCGAACACCAGGATATCCAAGGTATCTTTAGGGTAACGGGTGGTAATGAGTTCTGCCAAGGCCATAGCGACTTTTTTCGCCGGGGTAATACGATCCTCCCCATACAGGATCATACTGTGGCTAATGTCGATCATCAGTACCGTACTCATCTGCGCCTTATGATCCGTATCTTCTACGACCAGGTCTCCTTCGCTTAGATTAAAATTTCCTATACCATGGCTGATCTGTGCATTTTTTAAGCTCTCCGTCATAGAAATACGTTCTAGGGCATCCCCAAATCGATATTCCCTATATTCCCCGGTATGCTCGTCCCCCCTTCCGGGCTGCCCGGTCTTATGGTTCCCGTTGCCGCTGCGTTTGATCTTTCCGAAAATTTGATCCAAGGCCGCCTGTCTGATTACCCGTTCCATTTTGGCGGTTATGGCCAGGTCCGCTTTGGAACTGCCCGTGCCGTCCTTATCGCCATCCTCAAATTCCTCGCGCAGATAGCCTTTGGCCTTTAAGTCTTCTATAAAATCGTCTATGGTATAGTTTTCATCGGTAAGACCATATTCCTTATCGAGTTCCCTCAACCAGTCCAACGCCTCCTCCACATCCCCCGACGTATGCGTAATCAGCTCTTTGAAAATTTCAAAAAGCTTTTCGAACGGACTTAGATCGGGAGCCACATAGTTGGAAAAACGAAACCCTTTTCTTTTTTTGATAGCCATGTTATAAAATTAAGACATTTGGGAGAGACCGATCCCTATTTTAAGAAAACTTAACGGTTTATGGGGTTGTCAGGTTATAAGGTTATCAAGTTATGTTGTTATGAACTCCACCACCCACCTTCTTAATTCATAACTTCTTCTACCTATCGTTTAAGACATACAACCTACAGCATATCGCTTTAATCAAAAAGAATAGGGCAATAATATCACAGGTAAGACGTTACTTACATCATACAAATCTACTTAACCCCATAACCCATGAAAAAAATTTACCTACTTTTATTTTCCTTATTGATGTTCGCTACGGCCAATGCCAAGGACAACTGCGAATTGATCTATACAACTGCTTCCTATGCCCTAAATCACGCTAAGAGTGCCCTAAAGGCCAATAATTTTGATCATCAAAAGTTTTATTCCGGAAAGGCATTGGAGTCTTACGAAAAAATATTGGACCTATTGCAGGACAGTGCCTGTGCGGAATTGGAGGAAAAGATCCTGGATATCCTGACGGATGCCGAAAAAGCAGCAGATCCGGCCGATTGGGACCGAGGGAGATATTACAGCAAAAAAGTATTCCAAAGCACCCAGGACCTGATAAGTGAATTGGATCAACAAGCTGTAAAACAATAGGTCTTAAAGGGCCGTTTAGGGTTTAGTTAGCAGTTGCAGTGGCCAGTTAGCTTGTTCAAACCTCAAAGTTCGAGGTTACAATGGTCGGAATATGGACTTCTGTGGCTGGTGGCTTCTGCCTTGTGGCTTCATAA
>DATGQM010000349.1:0-5358 GCA_035304205.1 Arenibacter sp.
GTGGCTCCGGACCCTATTCAGGTGCATTTTTTGGAGCCTGTTGGACAGCTTTCTTCCCCGTTTGAAAAGTATCGGCCACCATTATTGGCCAGGAACGTTCATGTGCTGAACGAGGTTTTTCTTATTTGACCTTAATTTTTGATGCCCTTACTATTTTCCCCGATTATGAAGATGGGGGAGGGCTGTTTTGTGTTGATGTAAATACGAATCCTAAAATTAAGAGATTTGAAGAATTTTATATGTATTGTAATTTTATTGCCGTTCCTGTCCATTTCCCAGGATAGGGTAGAGGGGCAGATAATGGAGGCCGATCCGGAAGGCAGATCGATAGTACTTGCAGGTGCAAATATATATTGGATCAATTCCCAAATAGGTACCATTACCGAGAAAGATGGGACCTTTGTGATTCCTTATAAGCCGGAATACAAACAATTGGTCATTAGTTATATGGGATTTGAGTCGGATACCCTAACCGTTACTGCCCCAACGCCCATACGTCACTGGCTGACCCCTTCCAATGAATTGGACGAGGTGGTGGTCAGCAAGAAAAGGGAAGCCTTGCAAAAATCCTTTTTTAGTCCGCAGAATGTGGTAACTATCAGCAGTGCCGAATTGTTAAAGGCGGCCTGCTGCAACCTCTCAGAGAGCTTTGAGACCAATCCGTCCATCGACGTTAACTTCTCCGATGCCCTTACCGGCACCAAACAGATCCAGATGTTGGGCCTGACCAGCCCTTACCTACTGATTACCCAGGAGAACATCCCTATGGTACGTGGTGCCTCACAGGTATATGGACTTACTTTTACACCCGGGACATGGGTAGAAAGTATACAGATAACCAAGGGTGCCGGGAGCGTAATAAATGGTTATGAAAGTATTTCCGGGCAGATCAATGCCGAACTGGTAAAACCGCTTACGGATATACCATTGTTCGTAAACGGATATGCCAATATGAACGGTAGGCTGGAGCTGAACACGCATTTGAACCATAAATTGACGGATAAATGGAGTGCCGGACTTTATCTACATGCCAATCATAGGGATGCGAAGGAAGATGGCAACAAGGATGGTTTTCTGGATGCCCCCTTGGGCGGGCAGATCAATATTTTAAATAGATGGCAATATCAGGATCCGGAAAATGGATGGGTGAGCTTTTTAAACGTTCGCTTCCTCAACGATGAAAAGCAAACAGGACAGACCAACTTTGATCCGGCGACCGATAAGTTTACCACCAATTCCTGGGGGAGCGAAATTAATACAAGAAGGTTTGATACCTCCCTGAAATTGGGTTATGTCTTCCCCGAACTTCCGTTCCAGAGCGTGGGATTCCAGACTGCCTATAGCCTTCATAAGCAAGATTCGTATTTTGGTTTTAACCAATACAATATCGATCATGAGAGTAGTTACTCCAATTTGATGTTCAGTTCTATAATCGGGGATACCCGGAGCAAGTTTAAGACCGGACTTACTTTTGCCTATGATGGATATGGGGAACAGGTGGGCACTTCGGATTATTCCAGGGTCGACAAGTCTGTAGGCGCATTTTTTGAATATGGATATGACGATCTTAAGACGTTAAGCCTAACTGCAGGGATAAGGGTAGATAACCATAATAATATGGGGACATTTGCGACCCCAAGATTGCATATGCGGTATATGCCATGGGAACGGGGAAGTTTAAGGGGCTCCATAGGAAAGGGGAAACGGGCGGCCAATATTTTTGCCGAGAACCAACAAATGTTCGCTTCCTCCAGAGAAATAAGGATTCTTGGTGGGGAAGGAAAAATTTATGGATTGGAGCCCGAGGATGCCTGGAATTATGGGCTTAGTTTTCTTCAAGGCTTTAATCTTTTCCAGCGATCGGGAAATATAAGTGTCGATTATTATGTCACCGATTTTAAAAATCAGATCGTGGTGGATTGGGAAGATCCAATGGAAATTGCGTTCTATAATTTGGTGGGGAGCAGTACCGCACAAAGTTTTCAGTTGGAAATTAACCATGAGATCCTTAGGAATTTGGAGCTCAGGACGGCCTATAAATATTATGATGTAAAGACCGATTATAAGGCGGGGTCCCTACAAAAGCCCTTGCAGGCAAAGCATCGGTTTTTTGCCAATCTCGGTTATGTGGGCAGTCCCAAGGAAAATGGTTCCCAATGGCGAATGGATCTTACCTTGCACAGCTTGGGGAAACAGCGCCTGCCCAATACGGCCGGTAGTCCTGCTGCCTATCGACTTGGGGAATTTTCTCCCACTTATAGTTTAGTGAACGCCCAAGTGACCAAGGTATTTTCCCATAGTTTCGAGATTTATTTGGGCGGGGAGAATTTAACGGATTATATGCAGCATATGCCCATAATTAGTGCAGAAAACCCGTTTGGCAATAATTTTGATACTACGGTAATATATGGTCCTACCATGGGGAGAATGTTTTATGCCGGATTTAGGTACAAATTATTGTAGGTTGGGGGCGGGGTAGCAGTAGGCAGTAAGCGGTATGCAGTAGGCAGTAAATCAGTCGGTAATTTAAAGTTTAAGGCCTAAAGCATATAGCCTACGGCTTTGGACAATTATAACAAACAACAATTAAATTTTAAAAATATGAAATGAGCATGACCGAAAACCCTTCGCAAATACGAATAAAGATATGCGAATTACACCCGCCTGAACGATGTAGTCGGGCAGGTATGACCGTTAAAAAACAATAAATATCTACATATGAAAATTAAAAAATTAGTATTCGGACTGGCTTTCGCCGCCCTATCCATGACGGCTTATAGTCAGGAAAAGAACAAAAAGATGAGCTTTGAGGTGGATGGAAAATGTTCCATGTGCAAGGAACGCATAGAGGAGGCGGCCTTAGGAGTTAAGGGCGTAAAATACGCTTCATGGGACATTCCCACCCATGAACTATCGCTGATCGTGGATGAGCGCAAGACCAATTCCATGAAGATCAAAACTGCAATCGTGGCCGTAGGGCACGATACCAAGGAATTAAAGGCCACCGAAGAGGCCTACGAAAGCGTACATCCCTGCTGTAAATACAGGGAGGATAATTCCGATGACGGCCAGCATCATTAAGTTCGGGGACTGGTTTAAGGCGGCAGTGCGCAGTTGCAGTTGGCAGTACCTTCCCCTTACTCTTATCGGCACGAGCGTGACGCTCGCGCTAGCCTTGGGGCACTTGGTATAGTCGGCAGTACGCAGTTGCAGTTGGCGGGATAATCACTAAGCATAGTGCATATAGCTTGGAGCATATGGCATACAGCCAAAAGGTATAAAAAAAACCGCCCCTAAATGTTCAGGGACGGTTTTTTTATATTCATTACATTGCCTGAAGGCAATTACATCATTCCGGGCATTCCGCCTCCCATTGGGGGACCGGATGGGGAATCTTCCTTGATATCTGTCAAGGCACATTCGGTAGTCAGGATCATCCCGGCAACGGAAGCGGCATTTTCCAATGCGATCCTAGTTACTTTTTTGGGATCAATAATTCCGGCCTTGATCATATCCACATAGGTTTCCGATTTGGCGTCATAACCAAAGTCGCCTTTACCGTCCAAAACTTTGGCCACTACTACGGAGCCTTCACCACCGGCATTTTCTACGATGATCCTCATAGGAGCTTCTATAGCCCTAGCTACGATCTGAACTCCGGTTTCTTCGTCGTCGTTTTCAAACTTTAATTTTAAAAGAGCGGATTTGGCCCTTACCAAGGCAACACCTCCACCGGCAACGATACCTTCCTCTACTGCTGCTCTTGTAGCGTGCAATGCATCATCTACCCGGTCTTTTTTCTCTTTCATTTCTATTTCTGAAGCGGCACCTACGTAAAGTACGGCTACACCACCGGCCAATTTGGCCAATCGCTCCTGAAGTTTTTCCTTGTCGTAATCGGAAGTAGTGGATTCTATTTGGGATTTGATCTGGTTTACCCTGGTCTTAATGGTTTTTGGTGCTCCGGAACCATTAACGATAGTGGTATTGTCCTTATCGATGGATATTTTTTCGCAGGTCCCTAGCATATCCAAGGTAGCATTCTCCATAGTGAAACCTCTTTCTTCAGCAATAACGGTACCTCCGGTAAGAATGGCGATATCTTCGAGCATAGCTTTTCTTCTATCACCAAAACCTGGGGCCTTTACCGCGGCGATCTTTAAGGATCCCCTTAGTTTGTTGACCACTAAAGTTGCCAATGCTTCTCCGTCCACATCTTCCGCAATGATCAAAAGCGGCCTGCCAGATTGTGCCACAGGCTCCAATACGGGCAGAAGGTCCTTCATAGAGGAAATTTTCTTATCGTATAATAATACATACGGATTCTCCAGATCAGCGGTCATTTTTTCCGAATCGGTTACGAAATACGGAGAAAGATAACCTCTGTCGAACTGCATTCCTTCCACAACATCAACATACGTCTCCGTACCTTTGGCTTCTTCCACGGTAATAACGCCTTCCTTGCCTACTTTTCCGAAAGCGATGGCTATCAGATCCCCGATAGCCTCGTCGTTATTGGAGGAAATAGCGGCAACCTGCTTTATTTTTTCTGAGGAGTCGCCCACTTTCTTGGTCTGTTTGGCCAAATCCTCAACGATAGCGGCAACTGCCTTATCGATACCTCTTTTTAGGTCCATCGGATTAGCTCCGGCCGCAACGTTTTTAAGACCTTCCTTTACTATGGCTTGTGCCAGTACGGTTGCAGTGGTTGTACCATCACCTGCGAGATCATTGGTTTTGGAAGCGACTTCCTTTACCATCTGTGCGCCCATATTTTCTAGGGGATCGGACAATTCTATTTCTTTGGCAACGGTAACACCATCCTTGGTGATAGTGGGTGCCCCAAAGGATTTACTGATGATAACGTTCCTGCCCTTTGGCCCCAAGGTTACTTTTACTGCATTTGCCAATGCATCGATACCTCTTTTAAGGCCGTCTCTTGCCTCAATGTCAAATTTTATATCTTTTGCCATAATTTAATTTTGTTAATCGATTTCCTGGAAAGGGAATCAAATTTTGTTAATTTCTGTAATCGGTTTTTGAAAATGTTCCCTGTTTCGGGAATATGCACAATATTAAATAATTGCTAGGATGTCGCTCTCGCGCATCATAAGGTATTCGGTACCTTCCAGTTTTAATTCCGTGCCGGAATATTTTCCGTAAAGCACGGTATCCCCGACCTTTACGGTCACTTTTTCCTCCTTGGTCCCGGGACCTACTGCAACTACTTTGCCCTTTTGTGGTTTTTCCTTGGCGGTATCTGGGATGTAAAGACCGGATGCGGTCTTTGTTTCGGCAGCCATAGGCTCAATAAGAACTCTATCCGCTAATGGTTTAATGCTAACTTTAGCCATGTTA
>DATGQM010000350.1:0-7091 GCA_035304205.1 Arenibacter sp.
CCTTTGTACGCTGGTCGGGAAGGGAAAAATTAATTATTATTGCTAATTTTGATGCCAAGGACGGTTTTGGGTTCGATCTTAAATTGCCCCCGGAAGTTGTTGGGGAGTGGGGCCTGCAAGATCAAGTACATGGGTTTAAGGAGGTATTGATGCGGGAACGGGAATTTTCCCTGACCGTTAAAAATGGAATTGGCCGGGTACGTATAGATCTAAAACCCTTGGAATCCTTAATTTTAAGTTTAAAATAATGAGAAAAGTAGCGTAAAGTTTTTATTTAACAAAAAGTGGATTTATAAAAAACACAACAAGCAGATTATCGACAACGAATAATATAAGAGAAATAAAACCCCTTAACTTTTTAGCTTAAGTTTTTGTAGAAAACTTAATAATCTTATTAAAGCCATATTATGAAGTTAATACCTATAATCAGATCTTTATTGGTCGCATTGTTAATTTTAAGCTGTGAGAATATGAACGAACCTTTGGTAATAGGGCATAGGGGAGCTATGGGGCACGAGACCGAAAATACTTTGGCCTCGGTGCAAAAGGCCCTAGACCTGGGGGTGGACATGTTAGAAATCGATGTATTTAAAATACGGAGCGGGGAGATGGTCGTGTTCCATGATAACACGGTGGACAGACTGACAGATGGTGTCGGCAAGATAGAATCCTATAATTATTCGGATCTACAGAAACTCAATTTGGAAGGAAACCATAAAATCCCCACCTTGCAGGAAGTCATTAACCTAATGGACAAAAAGGCCCATCTGAATATTGAGCTAAAAGGGGCCAATACCGCTGATCGTGTAAATTTTATCCTTAATTATTACGTAAGGGAAAAAGCTTGGCCCTTGGACAAGTTTTTGATTTCAAGTTTTAAATGGGAAGAACTTAAAAGAATGCGGGCATTAAATCCCCAAATTGATATCGCGATCCTAACCTCCGGGGATCCCCTGCAAGCTTTGGCCATAGCGGAGGAACTGAATGCGGTGGCCATTAACCCACATTTCAAAAGCTTGACCATAGAGAACGTAGATCAAATAAAAAAAGCGGGATTCAAGGTATACCCCTATACCTTGAATGAGCCGGAAGATATAAAATCCATGAAAATAATGGGAGTGGACGGAATTATAACCGATTATCCCGAACGTGTAGATTGATGTTCGATGTTCTTGTTCTAGGTGGCGGTGCCGCCGGATTCTACGCCGCCATACATATAGTGGAATCCGACCCCGGTTTAAAGGTAGCCATATTGGAAAGGGGCAAGGAAGTCCTTGCCAAAGTAAAAATATCCGGGGGGGGACGTTGTAATGTTACCCATGCGAAATTTGATCCCCATGAACTTTCAAAAAATTATCCCCGTGGGGAAAAGGAGCTTTTGGGCCCCTTTCATAAATATGCGAGCGGGGATACTATGTCTTTTTTTGAGGAAAGGGGCGTACCCTTGAAAATTGAGGAGGACGGCCGGATGTTTCCCGCAACCGATTCCTCCCAGACCATTATAGATTGCCTGTTGGGCGAAACCGATCGCTTGGGGATAAAGGTGCTTAGGAACAGTTCGGTAACAAACATTTCACGGATGCCCGACGGGGATAACAATAAAGACGGGACGTGGAACGTGCAAACCTTGCGGGGCACTTATAGCACGGGGAAACTGTTGGTAGCTACCGGGAGCAATCCTAAGATTTGGGGTCTGTTAAAAGGGATGGGACATACTATAGTTCCCCCCGTACCTTCTTTGTTTACCTTTAATATCAAGGATGATAGAATTACGGGGATACCCGGACTGAGCACTAGGGCAAGGATCAGTATTGCCCCTAATAGCAACCATATAGGAAGGTTTAATGCGGCGCTAAGAAAATATTCCGTATCCCGTTCCGACCTGGAGACGGAAGGTCCGCTTTTGATCACGCATTGGGGAATGAGCGGCCCTGGGATCTTAAGATTGTCCGCCTGGGGGGCGTTATTATTGAACGAACTGAACTATAGGTTTGTAATAAATGTAAATTGGTTGCCCGACTTTCATGAAAGGGCCGTTATGGAACAGCTACAACAGGTAAGGGAAGTAGAAGGGAAGAAGACCGTACTCAGGACCAAATGCTTCGATCTTCCCAAAAGATTGTGGATCAGTTTGGTCAAGGCTTCCCATATCGGCGAGGGCGATAAATGGGCGGAGGTATCCCGGGCACAGTTACAGGACCTGGCACAGGTACTGACAGCATCCAGGTTCCAAGTAAACGGAAAAAGCACGTTTAAGGAAGAATTTGTTACTGCGGGAGGTGTTGATCTACGGGAAATCGATTTTAAATCCTATAAGAGCAAAATCCTGCCCGACCTATATTTTGCCGGGGAAGTTATGAACATAGATGCCATCACGGGCGGATTTAATTTTCAGAATGCCTGGACGGGGGCTTTTATAGCGGCCAGGGCCATTACAAAAAAATAGACCGGGCCTGGACCAAGGTATCTTAAACGTTTTTATCAAGGGCAGGCCGGTACAATATTACGCTCCATCAACTTAACAATAGCATCAGTGTCCCGGCGATTACCGCCCCTATCATCGGGCCAACGACCGGGACCCATGCGTAGCCCCAATCATTGCCCCCTTTATTTTTTATGGGCAAGATCGCGTGCATTATCCTGGGACCCAGATCTCTGGCCGGATTAATGGCATAGCCCGTGGTACCCCCTAACGAAAGTCCGATCGCCCATACCAAAAATGCCACGGGCAGGGCGCCCAAGGACCCAAGGCCTATTAAGGAATTGGTATCGCTAATGGTAGCATCCGTAAAATAGAGCACCACGAACACCAGCACAAAAGTGCCTACGATCTCGCTGAACAGATTGGAAACGGGGTTTCTAATAGCAGGGGCCGTACAAAAGATCACCCTTTTTAGGTCCTTGTCCTCCGTGGCATCAAAATGATCCCTGTAAAAAAGCCAGACGACCAGGGCACCGAGCATGGCACCTATAAATTGGGCCAAAACATAGGTGGGGATCAGGGCCCATTCAAATTTTCCCGCTACGGCAAGGCCTATGCTCACGGCAGGGTTCAGATGCGCCCCGCTATAGGGAGCGGCCACCACGACCCCGACATAAACGGCAAGGCCCCAGGCGGTAGTAATGACCATCCATCCGGTATCGTTGGATTTTGTTTTTTCGAGAACGACATTGGCGACTACCCCGCCCCCTAAAAGAATCAGTAGAAAAGTACCGATAATTTCGGCTATAAATGGAGACATATTCAGTTGGTTTTTGGTTATTTATTTTGATCGGACCAGTATTGTAGGGCCTTTATGGCGCGGTACCAGCCCTCGATATTTTCTTCTATCCCCTTTCTTTCGGCAGCGGGACTAAAATGGACATCGGTCTGCCAGATTTCCTGGATCTCTTCCAGGCTTTCCCAGAACCCCACTGCCAATCCGGCCAAATAGGCCGCTCCCATTACGGTCGTTTCCACCACTTTTGGCCGTACGGTGACCGTATTTAAAACATCGGCCTGAAATTGCATCAGCATATCGTTTACGGTGGCACCGCCGTCTACCCTTAGTTCCTGGATCGATATTTTGGAATCGGCCTCCATGGCCTTTAGGACATCCATGGTCTGGAACGCTATGGACTCTACGGCCGCCCGGGCAATATGGGCATCCGTACTGCCGCGGGTCAGCCCGAAAATTGTGCCTTGGGCATGTTGGTCCCAATAGGGGGCGCCCAATCCGGCAAAGGCGGGCACAAAATACACCCCTTCGGAACTGTTGACCGACCCGGCCAAGTTTTCGATATCCGATGATTTTTTTATGATCTTTAGACTATCCCTTAACCATTGCACCACTGCCCCGGCTATAAAAATACTTCCTTCCAGGGCATAGTGGGTCTTGCCCTTTATCTTCCACGCTACGGTGGTCAATAGATTGTGCTGCGAAACGATCGGTTTTTCCCCAATGTTCATCAACATAAAACACCCGGTCCCATAAGTGTTCTTTACCATCCCGGGCTTGGTGCACATTTGTCCGAACAGGGCGGCCTGTTGATCCCCGGCTATTCCTGCAATAGGGATTTTAACGGCAAAAAAATTGGGAGTGGTATATCCGTATATTTCGCTGGATTCCTTTACTTGGGGCAACATACTCTTGGGGATGGTAAATAGGTCCAAAAGTTCCTCGTCCCATTCCAAGGTATTGATGTTGAAGAGCAGGGTTCTGGAAGCATTGGTCACGTCCGTAATATGTAGCCCTCCCTGGGTCATGTTCCAGATCAGCCAGGAGTCTATGGTTCCCAAAAGCAGGTCTCCGGCCTCGGCCTTTTGCCTGGCACCTTCCACATGATCCAATATCCATTTTACTTTCGTTCCGGAAAAGTAGGAATCGATTACCAATCCGGTCTTTTCCCGAATGAGCTGGGATTTCCCCTGTTTTTTTAGTTCATCGCAATAATAGGAAGTCCGTTTGTCCTGCCATACGATGGCATTGTAGACCGGCCGGCCCGTATTTTTGTCCCAGACAACTACCGTTTCCCGCTGGTTGGTAATGCCGATGGCGGCAATATCGGCCCCGTAGATCCCTTTTTTGGAGGTGGCCTCCGCGGCCATTCCCGCTTGGGAGGACCATATCTCCAAAGGATCGTGCTCTACCCATCCCGGTTTGGGAAAATATTGGGTAAATTCTTTTTGGGCAACGGAAACTATATTGCCCTTTTTGTCGAAAACTACCGCCCGGGAGCTGGTGGTCCCCTGGTCTAACGCCAAGATATATTTTTCCATAAAGGGGAATGTAAATTTATATAGCGATCAAGATAATAAAATATGCACACTTATTTTTAAAAAATTCTTTGGGAAGGCAAGATATGATGGGTGGACCTTTGGTCAGTTAAGTTCCCAGATCTTATAATTAAGGGCGGTAGCAAAACATACCCATAGCAGGTACGGGATCAGAAGGTAGGCCGCCGTTCTGTCCACCACCTTAAACCATCTAATGGTGAAAATGAGCAGGATCAATAGGGTAAGGATGACCAATAATGCCCCAAAGGGATTTTTGAATCCAAAAAAGATAATACTCCATAGGGCATTGAAGAGCAGTTGTATGGCAAAGTGGTACAGGGCCGTCTTTACCCAGATGTGATAGACCCCCTTTGCCCACACTATTCCCGCAGCAATGCCCATCATGATATATAGGATGGTCCAAACGGGGGCAAAGATCCAGTTGGGGGGGTTAAAAGCAGGTTTGTTGAGCTGCAAATACCAATCGTTTACCGAACTTTGGGTGGCAAATCCGGATAATAAACCGATAATAAGGCACACCGCTACGGAAATGCCGATATAAGTCAGACGTTGTTTCAAAGTAAGGTAGTTAGTTGCCTAAAATTAGGAATTTATTTTAACAGCTACTATGCCGACCGGCATAAAAACTATCTTTGTGTTAAATTAATTTGGATTATGACCGAAAAAGACTTTATGTCCAAGGCTATTGTAAAAGACGGAATGCAGGGAAAGGTTAGCTTTAGATCGCCAAGTAATATAGCTTTGGTCAAGTATTGGGGGAAAAAAGAGGGTCAGGTCCCGGCCAATCCCTCCATCAGTTTTACGTTGGATACTTGTGCAACTACGACTGGCCTTACCTATAACACATTGAAAAGACCAGGGGACGATTTTTCCTTTGATTTTTTTTTCGAAGGAAGTCCCAAGGCGGATTTTAGGCCGAAGATTCAGACCTTTTTAACGAGGATCTATCCGTATATGCCATTTTTAAAGGACTTTCATTTTATAGTGGAAACCTCCAATTCTTTTCCGCATAGCAGTGGTATAGCTTCCTCGGCCAGTGGGATGTCTGCGCTTGCACTCTGTTTTATGGAGCTCGAACGGATACTTGATCCCACCATGGATCCCAATTTCTTTAAGGTCAAGGCTTCCTTTCTGGCACGTTTGGGATCGGGAAGTGCATGTAGGAGTGTAGAGGGTCCCCTTGTACAATGGGGGCAACATAAGGATACGAAGGGCAGTTCGGATTATTATGCCCTACCATATCCCTATCGGGTACATAAGATTTTTAACGATTATCAGGATACCATTCTTTTGGTGGATAAGGGGGAGAAACAGGTGAGCAGTTCCGTAGGGCACGATCTGATGCACGACCATCCTTTCGCGGAGCAACGGTTTATGCAGGCCCATAAGAATCTATCCAAATTAAAAGAGGTATTTGCCCAGGGAGATCTGGACAATTTCATTAAAATAGTCGAAAGCGAGGCGCTCGCCCTACATGCCATGATGATGACCGGGATGCCTTATTTTATACTGATGAAACCCAATACCCTGGAAATTATCAATAAGATCTGGAAATTTAGGGCCGCTACCAATACCCCTGTCTGTTTTACCCTGGACGCCGGGGCCAACGTACATGTGCTGTATCCCGCATCTGAAAAGGAGACGGTTTTACAATTTATTAAGGATGAGTTGATTGTATATTGTGAAAACAGGCATTATATTTGCGATCAAATTGGGAAGGGTGCCGTTGAATTAAAAGGGGATAGCGTATAATTAAGAACGGAACTATACGTTAATGTCTGGGGCGGACTCATAATTTATTATTAATTTTGTAGGATGAAATGAGTCGGCGAAATGTTGGCCGGCGAATTACACCCGCCTGAATGACGCAGTCGGATAGGTCTGACTCCCGATAGATATCGGGATAAAACAAATAAATATTAACAGGTGAAAGGACCATTGTTTTACTCTAAAATCCTTCTTTTTGGGGAATATGGGATCATTAAGGATTCCAAGGGACTTTCCATACCCTATAATTTTTTCAAGGGAGCCCTAAAATCAGGTAATAATGGTTCGGGGGAAGCAAGGAAATCCAACGCCAGCCTTAAGGCATTTGCGGAATATTTAAAAAATGTACAACAAGAAGATCCCGATCTGGTACGTTTTGATCTAGGGGCCTTGAACGAGGACCTTACCCAAGGGATGTATTTTGACAGTTCCATACCCCAAGGATATGGTATTGGATCAAGTGGTGCGTTGGTAGCCGCGATCTATGATAAATACGGTCTGGAAAAAATAACGGTACTGGAAAACCTTACCCGCGAAAAACTTTTGA
>DATGQM010000351.1:0-2857 GCA_035304205.1 Arenibacter sp.
GTTGCAAATTACTTTTTCCTATCCACCACATAATTCACCATAAGTATCAGGGAATCCTTATAATCCGAATCGGGATAGGTGTTCAACAGGGTCAAGGCTTCTTCCTTGTAGGCAAGCATTTTTTCTACCGCATAATCCAGGCCCCCGTTCTTCTTTACAAAAGCGATCACTTCCTTTACGCGTTTTTTATCCTTATTGTGGTTTTTGATGGAGTTGATCAACCAATTTCTTTCCTGTTTGGAGCATTTATTTAGGACATTAATTAGGGGCAGGGTCATTTTTTGTTCTTTGATATCGATTCCCGTCGGTTTTCCTATCCGCTCTTCCCCATAGTCGAACAGATCGTCCTTGATCTGGAACGCCATTCCTATAAGTTCCCCGAACCGTCTAAACGTTTCTACGTCCCGAGTGTCCGGCTTTACGGAACAGGCTCCCAAACTACAGCAGGCAGCGATCAAGGTCGCGGTCTTCTGCCTAATGATCTCATAATAGACCTCCTCGGTAATGTCCAAACGCCGTGCCTTTTCGATCTGCAACAATTCGCCCTCGCTCATCTCCCGGACAGCGACGGAAATTATTCTGAGCAGATCAAAATCGCCATTATCTATGGACAATAATAACCCTTTAGAAAGGAGATAATCCCCCACCAATACCGCGATCTTGTTTTTCCAGAGGGCATTTACGGAAAAGAAGCCCCGGCGCTTATTACTATCATCGACGACATCGTCATGGACCAAGGTAGCGGTATGGATCAATTCTATAACCGAAGCCCCCCTATAGGTCCTTTCGTTTACTTCCCCGTTATTTAAGAGCTTGGCCGTAAGAAAAACGAACATGGGCCGCATCTGCTTCCCTTTTCGGTTTACGATATAATAGGTAATCCTATTTAGCAAGGCCACCCGGGAAGACATGGATTCATAAAACTTTTGTTCGAAAAGTTCCATTTCCACAATGATCGGTTCCTTTATTTGGGATACAATTTTCAAAGGCTAGTTTTGGCTATTGTTCGTAGTTTGTTCGGCGGCATAAAAATAGTCAAAAAATCATAACCCTTAGTGTCCGATCGGATATATAAGGTCTCCGTACCGAATATGGCATAGGGTATGAAATTATAAAAACGGAATTTTTATCAGGAATAAGGGCATTCTCAGGATTTATTCGCCAATTGCCCACAGGCCGCATCTATGTCCTTCCCCCTAGATCGGCGTACGGTCACGGTAATACCATTTTCCTCCAATACAGAGACGTACATTTCAATGGCGGCATTGCCCGCTTGCCTAAACTCCCCGTCATCTATGGGATTGTACTCTATAAGATTGACTTTGGAAGGGGCGAACCTGCAAAACTCCACCAAGGCGTCCACATCCTTTCGTCGATCATTGATCCCTTCCCAGACCACGTATTCATAGGTAATCCTACTCTTCGTTTTCTGGTACCAGTATTCCAGGGCCTCCCGTAGATCACTTAGGGTAAAAGTGGCGTTAAACGGCATTATTGAGGTGCGTATTTCATCTATGGCCGAATGCAGGGAAACGGCCAATTTAAATTTAACGGCTTCATCGGCCATCTTTTTGATCATCTTGGGCACGCCCGAAGTAGAAACCGTGATACGCTTTGGGGACATGCCCAGGCCTTCCGGGGAAGTGATCTTGTCTATTGCCTTTAGGACATTATTGAAATTCATCAATGGCTCCCCCATTCCCATAAATACGATATTGCTCAAGGGCCTATTAAAATACAGTCGGCTCTCGTTATCGATGGCCACTACCTGATCATAGATCTCATCCGGATTCAGGTTACGCATCCGCTTAAGTCGGGCCGTAGCACAAAATTTACAATCCAGGCTACATCCTACCTGACTGGATACACAGGCGGTGGTCCTTGTCTTGGTGGGGATCAGGACCGATTCCACGATCAGGTCGTCGTGCAGGCGGACCGCATTCTTTATCGTCCCATCGCTGCTCCGCTGCATTTGGTCTACCTTAATATGGTTGATCACAAAATTATTGGCCAGCATCTGCCTGGTCTCCATGGAAATATTGGTCATGGCATCAAAGGAATGGGCCGATTTTTGCCAAAGCCATTCATAGACCTGATCGCCCCTAAAAGGCTTATCGCCCTGCGTTCTAAAGAACTCGCGGAGCTGGTCCTTGGTAAAGGCCCTTATGTCTCTTTTATTATTTGCTATTTCCACCGTCCAAAGATAATTCATTCTATAAAAAATCCCGTCAATGCGGATATATCTCCAATATTGACGGGATCCTATATATATCCGGATACTTATATGATCAACATGGCATCCCCATAGGAATAAAATTTATAGCCTTCCAATATGGCTTCCTTATACGCTTTTTTCATCAGGTCGTGCCCCATAAAGGCGGAAACCATCATTAAGAGCGTAGATTTCGGCAAATGAAAATTGGTCACCATGGCAGTTGCAATACTGAAATCATGGGGGGGAAAAACAAATTTATTCGTCCACCCATTAAAGGTATTCAAGGTTTGTTGGGATGATACGGCACTTTCCAATCCACGCATAGCGGTAGTACCGACGGCACATATCCTGCGTTTATTTAGCTTGGCATTATTTACGATTTCCGTGGCCTTTTCATCGATGACCAGTTCCTCGCTATCCATCTTATGTTTGGAAAGATCCTCTACTTCCACAGGATTAAAGGTCCCCAAACCTACGTGCAAGGTCAGTTCGGCAAAGTCGATTCCCTTTATTTCCAATCTTTTTAACAAATGCTTGGAAAAATGCAGTCCTGCGGTGGGGGCCGCTACAGCCCCTTCGTGCTTGGCATAAATGGTCTGGTACCGTTTCTCGTCCTCCGGTTCTACACCTCTTTTTATATAT
>DATGQM010000352.1:0-6385 GCA_035304205.1 Arenibacter sp.
CAAATAGATCCCAATATGGAAATCCCGACGGAAGGCTATACCCTTGCCATTACGGAGGAATCGATCAACATTAAGGCAAAGGACGAAACGGGACTATTTTATGCCTTTACCACTTTGGAACAGCTCGTTGTAGATGCCAGGGACCAAAAAGTAAACCTGCCCTTGTGCGAGATCAGGGATTATCCGGAATTGGCGTACCGGGCCGTTCACCTGGATGTAAAGCACCATCTGGAAAAAACCGAATATTATTATGGGCTAATGGATAAATTGGCCAGCTATAAGATCAACGGGATAATCCTGGAAGTAGAGGACAAACTAAAATTCAAGCGTCAACCTACGGTAGCCTCGGACGATGCCCTGAGCATTGGGGAATGGAGAAAGATCAGTGATTATGCCAAGGAGCGCCATATAGAAATAAGTCCCTTAATACAAGGCTTGGGCCATGCCTCCTTTATTTTAAAACATCCGGAATACTTTGAACTTAGGGACGATGCGAGCAGGGATTGGGCCTTTAATCCCTTGGACCCCAAAACCTATGAGGTACAATTCGACCTATATCTGGATGCTATGGAAGCCTTTCCCCATGGAAAATATCTCCATGTAGGCGGGGATGAAGTACATACTACCGGGAGGGGAAGCAATCAACCGGCCTTAAAACTACAGCTTATATGGTTGAACAAGGTGGCCAAATTTGCGGAAGAACACGGAAGGACACCCATTTTCTGGGACGATATGCCCCTACAGCAGGCAGATGTCTATGATGCCATGTTCAAACCGGAAATGACCCAGGAGGAAGTCGATCAGATCTGGAAGGAAAACGAACATAAATTACTGGCCTTTCTGGACGATTTTCCAAAAAACTGCATCTATATGCGATGGAACTACGAAACCCCGCAGGCCTTGGGGAACATTAAGGCCATGCAGTGGTTTACCGATCACGGTATGGAGGTGATGGGGGCTACGGCAGGGCAGACCAGATGGGTATTGATGCCGCAGAACGATAGTAATATGGATAATATTAGATCGTTCGCGATCAACTCCATAGAAAGCGGATCGAACGGCTTGCTCCTGACCCTTTGGGACGACGATTCCCCGCATTTTGAATTGTATATGCGCGGTATCCTGGCCTTTGCGGAATATTCCTGGATCGGGGACAAGCGCAGCAATGAGGATATAAAATCCGCCTTTAGACAAAGGGAATATGGCCATGCCCTGGCTGCGGGGGAGTCCGCCTTCATTTCGGAACTGGAACATCCGGTGGCCTTTTGGAAAAATGCACTGTTAAAGGGAAATAAGCGCAATTACCTACCTACTATGGACCAAGCTATGGAAAATGGGGTAATGGATTTTCCCGATCCGAACAATAAGGGTGCCTGGAGCATTGCCAACAAGGATAGGTTGGAGGAGGCCGCCATTATACTGGCGAAAACGGACAGCATCGCCCAGAAAATTAGTACTGCCCGTGGCGATGCCCTTAGAAACGACTTTAATCTCCAGGTCTATGAGCAAGTAAATAAACTTGCCCAGTACAGTCCGAAATTATTGATGGCGTTGAGCGACTATGACCAAGCAAGGAATAGGGAAGAAATAAGGGCCACTGCGACCAAGCTAAGGGAACTCGAATCCGGTTTCCGATCCCTTAGAAAGGAATTTGAAACGGTTTACGGGAAAACGCGTATCCTTACCAAACCGGAAAATTATATTCTAGATCAGGACCACCATGTCCATCTCGCCAACCAGGCCACCAATTTCGATTGGCAATTTTATGCCGAAATCCTGTTCTTCGAAAAAATGAACAAGGAACTGGACCAAGAAATCCCAATTGAAAACACAAAAACATTAATAAACTGACCCTTGGTGGTATGTTGGCCATAGATCGAGGCAATTCTTGGATCGTCCAAAAAATATCTTGGGCCAACAATGCTTAGGGGAAAAGTTTATTAAGTATATTTCAGTATCGGACCGATATAACGATCGGGGGTAAAAAAAGTATATGGAAGAGAAGGAAGCCACCCGCATCAACAAGTTTTTAAGTGAGATGGGGTATTGCTCTCGGAGGGCAGCGGACAAATTGATAGACCAAGGGAGGGTCACCATTAACGGTGAGGTGCCCGAAATGGGGACCAAGATAACTGCAGGCGACGAAATATGCGTAGACGGCAAGCTCATTACCGAAGCAAGGGACAGGCCGGTCTATATTGCATTTAACAAGCCCATAGGTATTGTTTGCACCACGGATACCCGGGTAGAAAAGGATAATATTATCGACTTTATTAATTATCCTTCCCGGATATTCCCTATCGGAAGGCTCGATAAACCTAGCGAAGGACTTATCCTCCTGACCAATGACGGGGATATCGTAAACAAAATATTACGGGCAAGGAACAATCATGAAAAGGATTATATAGTTAGTGTAGATCGCCCGATCACCAAGGAGTTCCTGGAAAAAATGGGCAATGGCGTACCTATCCTAGATCGGGTGACCCGAAAATGCCATTTGGAGCAACTCGGCAAATACGAATTTAAAATCACGCTGACACAGGGGCTGAACAGGCAGATACGGAGAATGTGCGAGTATTTCGACTATCGGGTAACCGCCCTGAAACGAATACGGATCATGAACATAAATCTGGACGTACCCGTAGGGAAATGGCGCTATTTGACCGAGGAGGAATTAAAGGAAATTAATGGTACGGTTTCCGATTCCCACAAAACACAAAAACAATAAATGTCTACATATGAAAATGGAGGATATAGAGAATATTGAACTGACGTTTTTGAGCTTGGACGACTACCAGGAATTAAAAACGGCGATGATAGCGTCATATACTACCATGCCGAACGCCTATTGGAGACAGCCTCAGATAAAAACCCTGATCCAACAATTCCAGGAAGGCCAAGTAGTCATAAAGGTCAATAATCAGATCGCGGGATGTGCCCTTTCCATTATCCTGAACTACAATGATTTTGACGACCAACATACCTATCAACAGATTACCGGGGACTATACCTTCAATACCCATTCCCCCAATGGGGACGTGCTATACGGAATAGACGTTTTTATAAAACCGGAATTCCGGGGGATGCGTTTGGGACGGCGACTGTACGATTATAGAAAAGATCTTTGTGAACGATTGAATTTAAAGGGGGTGGCCTTTGGTGGGAGAATTCCAAATTACCATAAGTATATGGATACCTTATCCCCGAAAGCGTATATAGACAAGGTTAGGCGGAAAGAAATCGATGACCCGGTACTTAATTTTCAGATTTCCAACGATTTTCATCCCAGTAAGATCCTAAAAAATTATTTGGAAGGGGATATGGCCTCCAATGATTACGCCGTGCTTATGGAATGGGACAATATCTATTATGAAAAGAAGGTCAAAAAAGCCAGTACCACTAAAAAGGTAGTGCGTTTGGGTTTGATTCAGTGGCAAATGCGGAGCTATAAGAACCTGGACGATGTACTGCAACAGGCCGAATATTTTATAGATACCGTTTCGGGCTATCGTTCGGATTTTGCCCTTTTCCCCGAATTCTTTAACGCCCCCTTAATGGCGGAGAACAACCATCTATCGGAGCCGGAGGCCATTCGGGAATTGGCAAAGCATACGGATACGATAGTACAGAAGTTTTCCGAACTGGCCATTTCTTACAACATTAATATCATTACGGGCAGTATGCCCGAAATGAAGGATGGAAAGTTATATAACGTAGGATACCTCTGCAAACGCGACGGCAACAGGGAAAGGTACGAAAAATTGCACGTAACCCCGGACGAGGCCAGGGTCTGGGGAATGCAGGGCGGGGACCAACTAAAGACCTTTGACACGGATTGCGGTAAAATTGGCATCTTGATCTGTTACGATTCGGAGTTTCCGGAACTGAGCAGGCTTCTCGCCGATGAGGGAATGGATATATTATTTATACCCTTCCTTACCGATACCCAAAATGGGTACTCCAGAGTAAGGTACTGCGCCCAGGCAAGGGCGATTGAAAACGAATGTTATGTGGCCATAGCCGGGAGTGTGGGCAATCTGCCCAAGGTGCACAATATGGACATCCAATACGCCCAGTCGATGGTATTTACCCCCTGTGATTTCGCATTTCCGGCAAATGGGATAAAAGCGGAAGCCACCCCGAATACGGAAATGATCTTGATCGTAGACCTGGATATAGACCTATTGACCCAATTGAACCAATTTGGGAGCGTCCGAAATCTCAGGGATAGGAGAAAAGATATCTTCGAACTTCGAAAGAAATCCTAATATGCTATTATAATATTTTAAGTGGGCCAATGGCCCACTTAAAATATTTATTCTTTCCATAGGGTATGTCGTTAAAAATCACTAACTTAGAACGAGGACTGTTTCCTAGCCATTAGCGCTATCAGAACGTTTTTTAAACGCCAAATCCCAAAAGCTATGAAATGGGCCATAACAAATCTTGATACCTGCCGATAGCTATCGGCACAAAATGTTTAATGGCGAATTACACCCGCCTGAATGACGCAGTCGGGCAGGTCTGACAAATAAAATCTAAACAGATGAAAACTAAGAAGATACGACCCCATAAAAAGGCCCTAATAACGGTGATATGCATATCATTGTTTTTTGGGATTTCCCAACACGCGCTGGCCTCGACCTTTTTTCAGGATATCGGGGAACAAGAAAACTCGTATGACCTGTACCGGGGAAAGGTAACGGACAGCAACACAAAAAAACCTTTGGTCTTTGCCAATATTTCCATTGAAAATACCAATATCAGTACCATTAGCAATACCGAAGGCGACTTCTCCCTGAAAGTGCCCAAAGACCTTTTGGAAGGAAAGGTAATCGTATCCTACCTGGGCTATAAAACCACGGAAATCCCGTTGGAACAAATGAACGGGAAAATAAATGGGGTAGCCCTACAAATATCCGTTATTGAATTACCGGAGGTAAGTCTGGCCATACCCAAGGACCCAGAGGCCCTCGTGCGGGAAACCTTTCAGAGAAAGGGCGATAATTATTTTGACGATCCTACCCTGATGACCGCCTTTTACCGGGAGACCATTAAGAAAAGAAGAAGGAACGTATCCCTTTCCGAAGCCGTTGTCAACATATACAAATCCCCTTACAACTCTGAAAAAAGGGATGCGGTAACATTGTATAAGGCAAGGAAAAGCACCGATTATAACAGGCTGGATACCTTGGTCCTAAAACTGCAGGGCGGACCGTTTAACACGCTATTTGTAGACCTGATCAAGTATCCCCAGTATATTTTCACGGAAGATACCTTTTCGGACTATATATTTAGTTTTGAAAATTCGACCCACGTCAATAACAAATTGATCTATGTTATTAATTTTAGGCAGAAAGATAACCTCGATATACCCTTATATGAAGGAAAATTATATATAGACGGGGAAAACAAGATTCTTACCAGTGCCATCTACTCGCTCAATATTACGGACAAGGAAGCCGCGGCCAGATTGTTCGTCCGAAAAAAACCCGCAAATGCCGATGTTTGGCCCACGGACATTGCCTATAGGGTAGATTATAGGGAAAAGAACGGTAAATGGTATTATGGCTACAGTAACGTCCTCTTGGAATTTAAAATTAATTGGGACGACAAGCTTTTCAATTCCATCTACACAATGACCTGTGAAATGGCGGTTACCGATTGGGAAAAGAACCTCAGCGGGGAATCTCCCAAGTATAAAGATCGATTAAAAACATCGGTCATCCTGGGCGACGAGGCCATTGGATTTTCCGATCCGGATTTTTGGGGGGAATACAACATCATCGAGCCGGAAAAATCCATTGAATCGGCCATCAAAAAAATACAAAGACAGTTAAAACGCTCCAAATCCAATAGTAATGGTCCAACTGCGAGGTAAAATAGTATTAAGTACAAAGTATTGAGATGTGAGTATTGAGATGTGAGTATTGAGTATTGAGTATTGAGATGTGAGTATTGAGATGTGAGTATTGAGATGTGAGTATTGAGAAAGTTGGCAGTGTGTGAGTATTGAGAATGTACGAAGAGATGGTGCTAGAAAGTCTGTTGAGGGTACTATTTAAATTCCTCCCTTGAGGGAGGTGGTTTGCCTGCAAGAGCAAACCGGAGGGTGTAACCGGCATTGGCCCGTTCAAGATCTTGGATTTCAGGCCAACAAGTCTGCCCCAGCGACTTTAGAGGCTGGTACGGCACGAGCGTGACGCTCGCGCTAGCCTTGGGTAGTGAGATATGCCTAAAATTAAACTTTGAACTTTGAACTTGAACTTTGAACATTATAACTTAATTAGCGACCTCGCTAATAAATTTGAGCCGGTACAACCGTAATTCCTCATCTTCGTACTCCCCGTCAAATTCTTTGAGGGCTTTTTCCAGGTTATCGGTT
>DATGQM010000353.1:0-5484 GCA_035304205.1 Arenibacter sp.
AAATTTTGGGACCACGGAATTGCTTACCGCGTTCACCATTTTTGCCCCGTCCTTAATAATCCCCCCGTGCTCGCTCTTGCTCCCCACCATAAATCCGGTTACATCCTGTAAAAAGACCAAGGGAATTTTCTTTTGGTTGCAATTTGCTATAAATCGGGTGGCCTTATCGGCGGAATCGGAATAGATGACCCCGCCAAACTGCATTTCCCCGCTTTTGGTCTTTACTACTTTGCGTTGATTAGCGATAATACCCACCGCCCAACCATCTATTCGGGCATATCCGGTAAGGATCGTTTTCCCGTAGCCTTCCTTGTATTGCTCAAATTCGGAATCATCTACCAATCGCTTGATAATTTCCAACATATCGTATTGCTCCGTTCTGGATTTGGGAAGGATACCATAAATATCCTCTTCCTTTTCTTTAGGTTTTATAGCTGCGGACCTATTATATCCCGCCTTCTGGAAGTCTCCCATTTTATCCACGATATTCTTTATGGTCTCCAGGGCATCCTTATCGTCCTTGGCCTTATAGTCCGTCACCCCGCTGATCTCGCAATGGGTAATGGCACCGCCCAGGGTTTCGTTGTCCACGACTTCACCTATTGCCGCTTTCACCAAATAACTTCCGGCCAAAAAGATACTGCCCGTTTTGTCCACGATCAGGGCCTCATCGCTCATAATGGGGAGATAGCCCCCCCCCGCGACGCAGCTGCCCATTACCGCGGCAATTTGGGTTATGCCCATATTGCTCATAATGGCATTGTTTCTAAAGATCCTTCCGAAATGCTCCTTATCCGGAAAAATCTCGTCCTGTAGGGGGAGGTAGACCCCCGCACTGTCTACCAGATAGATGATGGGCAACCTATTTTCAATGGCGATCTCCTGTGCCCTTAGGTTCTTTTTGGCCGTAATGGGGAACCAGGCACCGGCCTTTACGGTCGCATCATTGGCTACGACTATGCACTGCCGGCCCTTAATATATCCGATCTTTACGACTACGCCGCCAGACGGACATCCCCCATGGGATTCGTACATGTCTTCCCCTGCAAAGGCCCCGATCTCTATGGCGTCCATTCCCTTGTCCAGCAGGTAATCTATACGTTCCCGTGCGCTTAACTTTCCGAGGGCATGTTCTTTATCCATCTTTTGCTGTCCTCCGCCCAACTTCACTTTGGCCAGTTTATTTCTTAGTTCCGATAACAGTAATCTATTGTGGTCCTCGTTTTTGTTGAAGTCGATATCCATAATACGGTGGGTTCTTTTATGTCCTAAAGATAAGGAGTTATATTTATTGGTTAAGTGCTATTTTTAACAAGTATGCCATATGCCCCTGAGTTATGTATTATGGATCTTGGGGAAGGAGGGGAGAACTGCCCAATTTCAGGAAAAAAGGCAGAAATTGTCTTCCGACCTTAGGGCATCGGGCCCAATGCCTTTCTCTTGTGGGAATAAAGTTTTTATAGCCTGGAATAATAGGGTAAAATTTACGATATTTGGCATGCTACAAATCAAACCAAATAAAAGATGGGAATGAATAAGAATACGGTACTCGCCTGGGCAACCTTTATTATGATAATAGTAGGCCTTGCGCTTATAGCATTGGGCGCATTTAGATATGATGATGTCGCCGGATGGGGCTTTGCCTCGGTAGGCGTGGGTTTCTTTGCGATCGCCTGGGTTTTTAATGCCCTGAAAGGAAGGGTGTAGGGTATAAGTTGAAAGTTTAATGTTGAAAAGTTGAAGGTTGAAATTGCATATAGCTTATTGCATAAGGCATATAGCATAAAAAGGTTAAAGGGCTATAATATCCAAATCCTTTTCTCTTTCATCTTCTCTCTTTTGCCTTCTGGCCAGTGCCTTTTGGCTATAAGCGGGAATGATAGGCCATAAGCTGCAAGCTACTATTACAGGAATAAATTATACACAAGAATATGTCTGACGATAAAAAAGTTATTTTCTCCATGTCCGGGGTTACCAAAACGTATAAAACCGCAAATACCCCGGTATTAAAAAATATTTATCTGAGCTTCTTTTACGGGGCAAAGATCGGAATTTTAGGTCTTAACGGATCTGGTAAATCTACCTTGCTCCGGATAATTGCAGGCGTGGATAAGAATTATCAGGGAGATGTGGTCTTCTCGCCCGGTTATAAGGTGGGCTATCTGGAACAGGAACCCCAATTGGACGCGGACAAGACCGTTTTGGAAGTAGTAAGGGAGGGGGTCGCGGATACCGTCGCCATATTGGACGAGTACAATAAGATCAATGATATGTTCGGCTTACCGGAGGTATATGAAGATGCCGATAGGATGCAAAAACTGATGGACAGGCAGGCTGAACTACAGGATAGGATAGACGCTACCAACGCATGGGAATTGGATACCAAACTGGAAATAGCGATGGATGCGCTGCGGACCCCGGATTCCGATAAGAAGATTGGGATACTTTCCGGAGGGGAACGCAGACGGGTGGCCCTATGCCGGTTATTGTTACAGGAACCTGAAATATTGCTGTTGGACGAACCCACGAACCATTTGGATGCCGAGTCCGTACATTGGCTGGAACATCATTTGGCGGAATACAAGGGAACGGTGATCGCCGTAACCCACGATAGGTATTTCCTGGATAATGTGGCCGGCTGGATATTGGAATTGGATCGGGGCGAAGGAATCCCCTGGAAAGGAAATTATTCCAGTTGGTTGGATCAGAAGTCCAAACGTATGGCCCAAGAGAGCAAAACGGCCTCCAAGCACCAAAAGGTATTGGAGCGGGAGCTGGATTGGGTGAGGCAAGGCGCAAAGGGAAGACAGACCAAACAAAAGGCCCGTTTGCAGAACTATGACAAATTAATGAGTCAGGACCAAAAGCAATTGGACGAGAAATTGGAAATCTATATTCCCAATGGTCCGCGTTTGGGCACCAATGTAATAGAAGCTGCGGGGGTAAGCAAGGCCTATGGCGATAAATTGCTTTATGAGGACCTGAATTTTAGACTTCCCCAGGCGGGAATCGTAGGGGTTATAGGTCCGAACGGGGCCGGAAAAACTACGATTTTCCGAATGATCATGGGAGAGGAAACTCCTGATAAGGGCGAGTTTACGGTAGGGGATACGGCCAAGATCGCTTATGTAGACCAGAGCCATTCCAACATCGATCCCGAAAAATCCATATGGCAGAATTTCAGTGATGAACAAGAGCTTATAATGATGGGGGGCAGGCAAGTAAATTCCCGCGCCTATTTAAGTCGCTTTAATTTTTCGGGAAGCGAGCAGAACAAAAAAGTAAGTATGCTATCCGGAGGGGAACGCAACCGTTTACACCTTGCCATGACCTTGAAGGAAGAGGGCAACGTGCTTTTATTGGATGAACCCACCAACGACTTGGATGTAAATACGCTGCGTGCCCTGGAAGAGGGATTGGAGAATTTTGCGGGCTGTGCCGTGGTCATCTCCCACGATAGGTGGTTTTTGGATAGGATCTGTACGCATATCCTGTCCTTTGAAGGTGATTCACAGGTCTATTTCTTTGAGGGATCTTTTTCGGAATATGAGGAAAACAAAAAGAAACGTTTGGGCGGGGACCTGATTCCAAAACGTTTAAAATATAAAAAGTTGATCAGATAAGACGGTTGAAACAATTGATCTGCCCCGACATTTTTTCTTATAAGGATAGGTCGGGGCTTTTTTTTGGGATCGATCGATCAAAAAACCTCGTTGGGATACCAATCCAATTGGATCACCTCTATATTTGGGTCTTTCGCACCGACCAATTTCTTAAATAGGACCACATCGCCCACCTTCGGATTGCCCCTATAATGATAGGGGTAGACCTGCTTGGGTTTAAAATCGAGTACTGCATCCGCCGCACTTTCAACCGACATGGTATAGGGAAGGTTCATACAAATAAAGGCCTTGTCTATATTTTCCAAGGTCCTCATTTCGGGAATATCTTCCGTGTCCCCAGAAAAATATATACGCTTTTCATTTTTGGCGAGCACGTAGCCATTTCCCCGGCCCCTGGGGTGAAAGTCCTTTGCCTCTTCCCTTAGATTGTACATGGGAACGGCTTTTATTTCTATCCCAAGGAGTTCCTTTTGGCTTCCGTTCTCTATAATCTCCAATTGGGGGATAAATTTTTCGGGAATTTTATAGGCTACCGCCTGGGGCGCTACAATCTTAGATTTTTCGGTGTTCAACCTTTCCAGTGTCTCCGGACTAAAATGATCACCGTGAATATCGGTTATCAATATTATATCCGGTTCGGGAACATTCTTAAAGGCAGCTTTGTCGCCAACGGGATCTACATATATAGTGATCCCATCCCAAATAAGTACAGCGGAAGCATGTTCTATAGGGATTATTTCGATATCCATCCCAAGATCATCCTGGTCTACGACTGTGTTCCCTTCCTTTAGGGAAGTCGATTTAGGGCTTTGCTTACAGCCACCGAACAGGGTGCCGATAAAGAATAATGCTATAATTGGATCGCGATATTTCATGCCGAATTTACGTTAAGATGAAAATTAATTTTATAACACTTCTGCCATACGCCCTATTTTCTCCCTATTTCCTTTAAACCAGGATGGACGGCGTTCTTAAGGTAGTTGCTATAATAGGGGAGTTCTCCCCCGTTTATAGTATGCCCGATCGATATTGGGCAGTTTTGGTTTTCCCTAAAGTTAAGATAAGCATTTAAGCTTTTATAGAAAAATTATTTTTTTCCCAATAAAATCTAAAAACAGAACTAGATCGTATATATTACCGATACAAACAAATTATTTTAACATTAATCGAAATAATAATTAATAATTTATATTATGACCGAAGCAAAGAACAACAATGGATTAAAGGTTATAGCCGGTTTACTTGGTGTGATCTTACTGGGTGTAATAATTTACACCGTAAGTCTATATCAGGATAAACAGAAAAATACGGCCTTGCTGACAAAAGAAAAGCAATTGGTAGTTGAGGATCTGACCAGTTTGAAATCCGAGTACGACAAGGCGATCTTGGAAAGTAATGCAACCAATGAGGAATTGGTGTCCGCTAGGGACAACATTGCAAAGTATATTGATTCCGTTAAGACCATGAAAACGGATATCGCCAGCCTATACAGATATAGGAAACAGGTTGGTGTCCTGACCAAGGAAAGGGAACAATTGGTAAGAAAAGTAGATTCACTTACCCGATCTAATACCTATTTGGCCATGCAAAGGGACAGTACCTATGTGGAGTTGGAAAAACAGACCGTTTTTAACGATTCCCTAGTAGTACAGAACACCCAATTGGCGGATGTAGTGGAAAAAGGTTCTACTTTAAATCTTTCCAAATTCTCGGTAGATGCGGTAAGGGAGCGGTCCAATGGTAAATTGGTTTCTACTTCTAGGGCAAAAGCGACCGATAAATTAAAGGTGTGCTTTACTGTTGCGGACAATATAATTGCCCAGGCAGGGGACAGGCAGTTCTTTATCGAGGTATTGGATCC
>DATGQM010000354.1:0-3769 GCA_035304205.1 Arenibacter sp.
GAGGATGATATCGAAGTCGCCTTTCCCTGCTTCCCAAAAACACCAGGTGCGGTCATTTTTTTGTTTAAGGTCCCTATCCAATAACAAAATAGACCTATTCCTAAAGAAGGGGTCCTTTCCCAGGCCGTCCGCCAATAAGAGTCCGGCCGCCCCGGCACCAATAATAATATAGTCGTAGGTAGACATGGGAATAAATACTTTTGATACGTAATTGTCCTACCCTTGTACAAACCTTTTGCCCATAGCAGGAAATCAAAAATACAAATTAGAAAATTACAGGGATACTACTTTGGTAATAATGAATTAAAGGAATGACATCTTTTGGATAAAAGTAAGTATATATGTAACATATATTTAGACTACTCTAAATTTATATTTTTACGAATAAAAATGTATTTTTGTATAAATATGGATTCTATGACGCGGTCGGAGGAAAATTATATTAAGGCCATTTTTCATTTGGGAAAAAAAGGGACTAAGGAGGTGGCTACCAATTCTATAGCCGAACTGATGGAGACGAAGCCTTCCTCCGTAACGGATATGGTAAAAAAACTTTCTGAAAAGGACCTGGTGAATTATAGGCCCTACCAAGGGGTTTCCTTAACAGCATTGGGCAATAAAATGGCATTGGGAATTATTAGGAAACATCGGCTTTGGGAGGTTTTTTTGGTCGAAAAGCTCGATTTCAGTTGGGATGAGGTCCATGATGTTGCCGAGCAGTTGGAGCATATTAAGAGCGATAAATTAATTGATAGCCTGGATCGGTTGTTAGGCTTCCCCGAGTCTGATCCGCATGGTGATCCCATCCCGGACAAGAACGGGGAATTTAAGGAGCGGGACCGGCTCCTTCTTAGCGATGTACCGCTCCGTACCACGGGCGTATGCGTGGGGGTACGGGATTCATCGACTACTTTTTTGAAATTTTTGGACAAGAACAATATTGCTTTGGGGAATCAGCTAAAGGTGTTGGAGATCGAGGAATTTGACGGTTCCTTGATGATCGATATAATGGGCAAGAGAATGCAGATTTCCCATCAGATAGCGTCTAATCTTTATATTAAAATCAAGGATCAATGATACCTATACGACTAAAATACTTCATGTTGCTCCTTTTAGTAGCTATGGCCGGTTGTAAGGAGGGTACACAAAAAGAGGACCATGGAAAATTGAAGGTGGTTACCACTACCACCATGCTAACGGACCTTTTGCAACAGTTGGGGGGAGAGGCAATACAGGTCGAAGGTCTTATGGGCAGTGGCGTGGACCCACATCTTTACAAGGCCAGCGAGGGGGACGTAAATAAATTGTACACGGCGGATATCGTTTTTTATAGCGGGCTGCATTTGGAGGGGAAACTGGTGGATATCTTTGAGAAAATGGAAAAACAGCACAAAAAAACAGTGGCCCTTGCCGAAATCTTGGATAAAAACGAGCTGTTGTCATCGGAATATTTTGCTTCCAGTTACGATCCCCATATCTGGTTCAATGTGCAATTTTGGAAAAAGATCGCCGAGTATGCTACGGAAAAGCTTCAGGAGGCCGACCCTGAAAATGCGGAGCTGTTTGCAGAAAACAGTAAGCGTTATCTCCTTGAGCTGGATGTACTGGAAAATGAAATCAAGGAAACCATTAACACCCTTCCCAAGAAAAAAAGAATCTTGGTCACTGCCCATGATGCCTTCAATTATTTTGGCGAGGCCTATGGTTTTCAGGTATTGGGATTGCAGGGGATATCTACGACTACGGAAGCAGGGGTACAGGATGTTCAAAAATTATCCGAATTTATTATCAAAAATAAGGTAAAGTCGATTTTTATAGAAACCTCCGTACCCAGAAGGACCATAGAGGCCTTACAGGCTTCGGTAGCTTCCAAGGGCCACGAAATAACGATAGGTGGCAGTCTGTATTCGGATGCCCTGGGCAGCAAGGGAACGGTGGAAGGGACATATATAGGTATGTTCAAACACAATGTAAATACGATTGTCGGGGCGTTGAAGTAGCTGTAGGCATTTCGCCTACAGTCCGGGTTCAGGGAAGGTCGGCAGTCCTGTAGCTGTAGGCATTTCGCCTACGATCCGGTTTTAAGGAAAGTCGGCAGTGGACAGGATGATGGCGAAAAAGGCTCAAAGTCGGGAGACTTTGCGCAGCGTTTCATTTTCTTTATCTCAATACTCAATACCAGCATCTCAATACTAACATCTCAATACTAATTATACATGAGCGAAAAAATTGCCATAAAAATAGATGACCTTACGGTGGCCTATAATTTTAAGCCGGTATTATGGGATATAGACCTTTCGGTTCCCGAAGGGGTCCTTATGGCCATAGTGGGCCCTAACGGTGCCGGTAAATCTACCTTGATCAAGGCCATGCTGGATATCATTAAACCTATTGCGGGATCGGTAGAGATATTTGGAAAGCCCTATAGGAAACAATATAAGGAGGTAGCCTATGTGCCCCAAAAGGGCAGTGTGGACTGGGATTTTCCCACCACCGCCCTTGATCTGGTCCTAATGGGGACCTACGGCAGTTTGGGGTGGATCAAGAGACCGGGCCAAAAACAAAAGAAGGATGCCTTGGAAGCCCTTGAAAAGGTGGGGATGCTCGAATTTAAGAACCGACAGATCAGTCAGCTTAGCGGGGGGCAGCAGCAACGTATTTTTTTGGCAAGGGCATTGGTACAGAAGGCCAGTATCTATATTATGGATGAACCCTTCCAAGGCGTGGATGCTACGACGGAAAAGGCCATCGTAAATATCCTGAAGGAACTGCGGAAATCAGGAAAAACGGTTGTGGTGGTACATCACGATCTGCAGACCGTACCGGAATATTTTGATTGGGTAACCTTCCTGAACGTCAAAAAGATCGCTACGGGCTCGGTAAAGGACATTTTTAACGACGATAACCTTACCAAGACCTATGGCATTAATTATAAGGTCAGTATTTTACAATAATAGAGAATGTCCGTACAGGAATATATTTCATTAGTGTTCACCGATTACACCCTGCGTACCATTACGTTGGGCACCGCTATTCTTGGCGTGGTCTGCGGTATGTTGGGAAGTTTTGCGGTATTGCGCAAACAGAGCCTCTTGGGAGACGCCATCTCCCATGCCGCCCTGCCGGGAATTGTAATCGCCTTTATGCTTACAGGGGCAAAAAATAGCCATGTCCTATTGGTAGGGGCGTTGGTAAGCGGATTATTGGGGACTTTTTGGATCCGGGGCATCGTTAA
This sequence comes from Arenibacter sp., assembly GCA_035304205.1. Classification (GTDB taxonomy): domain Bacteria; phylum Bacteroidota; class Bacteroidia; order Flavobacteriales; family Flavobacteriaceae; genus Arenibacter. The sequence continues at coordinate 3,236 of DATGQM010000354.1, forward strand.
AAATACCCATTTAAAGTCCGATACCGCCCTCGGCCTGATCCTTTCCCTGTTTTTTGGTTTTGGAATGCTCTTGCTCACCTTTGTCCAGAAAATGCCCAATGCCCAACAGGCCGGATTGGACAAATATCTTTTTGGACAGGCGGCAACCTTGGTAGAAAGTGATGTATGGTTAATGGGAGCCGTTATGGCGGTAGCCCTCTTGGCCTTAACGGTCTTTTGGAAAGAATTTACATTACAGCATTTTGATGCGGACTATGCCAAATCCCTAGGTTTTAACATTCTTTTTTTGGATGTGGTAATGACGGCGTTAATTGTATTGGCCATTGTAATCGGTTTGCAGACCGTAGGGGTAGTGTTAATGAGTGCCATGTTGTTAGCACCAGCTGCCGCTGCCAGGCAATGGACAAACAACTTGGGAACCATGATCTTTTTGGCGGCTATATTCGGGGCATTTTCGGGTATTTTCGGCACCGCTATAAGCGCAACGTCCAACAACCTTTCCACCGGTCCGGTAATCGTTTTGATAGCAGCCGT
>DATGQM010000355.1:0-5404 GCA_035304205.1 Arenibacter sp.
GGCCCTAGTTTCCCCGAACCACTGCCTGGGAGTATTATATATTATGTGGGGAGATCTCGGATCCCTGATGAATCCAAAAGGCATTATTGCGACATATCCGGCATTTACCTCCCGCACCGCATCTACATCTTCCTGGGTAACCATTTCCCTAGAGGCCACAAAACTGACCCCATTTAATTTCTCCATTTCCGGTCCGTTGCAGACCGATCCCAAAAAACATAAAAGCAAGCAGCTGAATATTCTCATTTTGGAAAGATTGATAACCTAATTTATGTTATTTATCCCTAATATGAAAAAATTGCTTCCCGATTTAATGAGCAAACCTAATAGCCAAGCGATTATGAAAAGTCGGCAGTTCACAGTAGCCGTTGGCAGGAACGATGAGGCTCAAAGTCGGGAGACTTTGCGCAGCACATATAATTGTTTATTGATAATTGTTTATTGATAATTGTTTAAGTTCTTATATTTAAGCATTACATATACAACAAGGACAATCCATCATGGAACATATTGTAATTATCGGTAACGGGATTGCAGGGATTACGGCGGCCCGACATATACGAAAACACTCCGACAAAAAAATAACGGTGATCTCTGCAGAAAGCGAGTACTTCTTCTCCCGTACCGCCCTGATGTATGTTTATATGGGCCATATGAAGTTTAAACACCTTTTCCCCTATGAAAATTGGTTCTGGAAAAAAAATAGGATCGATCTGGTAAATGCTTATGTATCCCAGGTAGATATCGCCAACAAGGAGCTTATTCTACAAGGTTTCCCGAAAATCGACTTCGATAAATTGGTCATAGCCACTGGGTCCAGACCCAATACCTTTGCCTGGCCCGGACAAGACCTTAAGGGCGTACAGGGCCTATATTCCAAACAAGACCTGGAACTATTGGAGGCAAATGCGCCGAACAATACGGTTTGCAGGAGGGCCGTGATCGTAGGCGGTGGCCTGATCGGTATAGAAATGGCGGAAATGCTGCGCAGTAGGGATATCCCCGTTACCTTTCTGGTGCGGGAAGCTAATTTTTGGGATGTAGTATTGCCAAAAGCTGAATCCCAAATGCTCAATGAGCATATTAGGGAGCACCACATCGACCTGCGGTTGGGTACCAACCTAATAGAAATTATATCCGATGAAAATGGTAGGGCCAATGCCGTAATTACCGACAAGGGGGAAACGATATCCTGTGATCTGGTGGGACTTACGGCCGGAGTGTCCCCTAATGTAGATTTCCTAATAGATTCCGGGATCGAATTGGGGAAAGGGGTCAAGGTGAATCCGTATCTAGAGACCAATATTGCGGATATATACGCTATTGGGGATTGTGCGGAACAACATGAAGCGATAGACCATCGGAAAACGGTGGAATCGGTGTGGTATACGGGCAGGATGATGGGCGAAACCCTGGCCCAGACCCTGTGCGGTCACAGAATGGCATATAAGCCAGGGAACTGGTTCAATTCGGCCAAGTTTTTGGATATTGAATACCAAACCTATGGATGGGTATTTCCAGAGGCCTCAAGGAAAGATTATGAACAACATTTCCATTGGCGACATCCAAAGGAGAAAATATGCATCACCATCGCCTTTCATAAGACCACCGGACAGTTTTTGGGCATCAACACCTTCGGGATCAGGATGAGGCATGCGGTAATCGACCGATGGCTTAGGGAGGAACGAAAAACGGCACATATCATGGAACATTTAAAGGATGCCAATTTTGATCCCGAATTTTATTCGCAATATGAGAAAGCCATAGTGTCCCGGTACAATTCCGAATTTGGGACCAAAATCATCCCAAAAAAGAAAAGTTGGAAACGAATTTTTAACAATACCTAGTACCGCGGGCATGGGATACATAAAAAATATAGGGCTTGTCATTTTTCTTATCGGTCTCGGTATCTTCACCGCCCTTCCCTTCCTTGGGGAATTTGAACTGACCCGGGATTCCCTTGAAAAAGTAATCAGGGACAGGGGTGTTCAAAGCGAAATATTCATAAAAGAGATCGAAAAAAATGTGATGGGGAGGGAATTTAAGGGGATGATGGACTTTTCTTCCCGAATCACCGATGCCCTGGAAGACGCAAATTCCCGACACCGGCAAAACAAGGAATACGGCAAGATTATCTATATAGGCCCGCACGATATAGCCGCGACCTTGGCAAAGTCGGCCGGGAAAGGTTTTTTGGTAAACAATAGGGGCCTGATGTGGATGCTCAGTTTTGGCATGGGCATACTGGGAGCCCTACTCTTTATTGTTCCCAATGCCGTTTTATTGGGCAAAAAAGGCATCAAGAACAACGGTATTTATCATAGGGACGCTACCAATAGGGGATGGGTCGCCTGGCTGGTCTTTGTATTCTTGGTCTCCTTTTATCTGGTCCTCTACTTCCGTCCGGAATATGCGGTGAACTGGACCTACTTGATGGATCCCCTCAGCGAGGCCCTGAGCGGGAACCCTGCCGGACATTGGTTTGTCTATGGTTTTATGTACAGTGTGGTAATGATCGTAATGGCCGTTCGTATGTACATTAAATACCGGCACGACACCTACCAAATGGTGCGGACCACCTCTGTGCTGTTTTTTCAGATCGTCTTTGCCTTTTTGATCCCGGAAATAATGGTACGGCTCCAAATGCCGTATTATGATTTTAAAAATATTTTTCCCCTGGATTACGACTTCTTCTTCCAATGGAATTTAAGGTCCCTGCTGAACAGTGGGGGCATTGGCCTATTTATTCTGGTATGGGGCATTGCGCTCACCCTGATAGCCGTTCCGGTCATGGTCTATTTTTTTGGGAAACGATGGTATTGTTCCTGGGTATGCGGTTGTGGGGGCCTGGCCGAGACCTTGGGCGATCCCTATCGCCAACATTCCAGCAAATCACTTTTCTCCTGGAAAGTAGAACGCTGGCTGGTACATGGCGTGCTGGTCTTTGCCGTGGGCATGACCCTGATGACGTTGTACAGTTTCTTCACCGGATCGGGCACTGTAATGGGCCTAAGGACACAGGGTGTACAGAACGCCTATAGTTTTTTGATCGGGGCTTTCTTTGCTGGGGTAATCGGCACGGGATTCTACCCTATATTCGGAAATAGGGTATGGTGCAGATTTGGCTGCCCCCTGGCCGCCTATCTGGGATTCGTACAGCGTTTTAAGTCGCGCTTTAGGATCACCACCAATGGGGGACAGTGTATTTCCTGCGGCAATTGTTCTACCTATTGCGAACAGGGTATAGATGTACGGGCCTATGCGCAAAAGGGGCAGAACATCGTTAGGTCCAGTTGCGTGGGATGCGGGATCTGCTCCACAGTTTGCCCCAGGGGCGTCCTAAAATTGGAGAACGGCCCCCTTAAGGGAAGGATAGATTCCAGGGAGATTTTGTTGGGGAACGATGTCGATTTGATGGACCTGGTCCATAAAGGGCATTGAGTCCGGCCTGAAAAGAAATTTTAGTCCCTATTTAACAAAAATCAATTTACACTTATTATCAGATAGTGATTTTTAATGTCATTTATGATAAAGTATAAATTCTGGTCCATTTGATTTTTTTCTTACCTCTTTTACTTTTTACCTTAATAATATCGTAAAACTAATGATACCTTTGTGGCGGTAAACCGTTCATAAAATAAAGGTTTTCCCATACACATTTAGGGCCATAAAATAACGGAAAACTTACAAGGCATACCCCAAATAGCAACCATGATGGATATCAAAGTAATAATTCCGGCCTATAACGAGGCAGATTCCATCGCCCGGGTAATAAGTGAAATTCCAAAAATAGTCTCGGAAGTCATCGTGGTAAACAATAACTCCACGGACAACACCGCCGATAATGCAAGGGCTGCCGGGGCAACGGTACTCACCGAAAACCGGATGGGATATGGTTATGCCTGCCTTAAGGGAATTAATTACCTCTCCGAACAATCCAAACCCCCCGATATTATCGTATTTATGGATGGGGATTACTCCGATTATCCGGAAGAACTTCCCAAAGTGGTAAGACCCATTTTGGAGCAGGATATCGACCTGGTAATCGGGTCCCGAGTGAAGGAATTACGGGAGGAAGGATCCATGACGCCGCAACAGGTTTTTGGCAATGCGCTGGCCACCACTTTGATGAAATGGTTCTTTGGGGCCACCTTTACGGATCTGGGTCCGTTCAGGGCCATAAAATACCAAACGCTCTTGGCCTTGGAAATGGAGGACAAAACCTATGGCTGGACGGTTGAAATGCAATTAAAAACGATAAAGAGAAAGTTTACATATACCGAAGTACCAGTGCGTTATAAAAAAAGAATTGGCATTTCAAAGGTGTCAGGTACCTTAAAAGGTACTATATTTGCAGGTGTAAAAATCCTAACTTGGATATTTAAATACAGTTTAAAATAAAATGGGACTCACAATTACTTATCTCGTCATTACCATTTATAGTATATCCCTATTATTGATTTTCTTTTACAGTCTGGCCCAATTAAACCTCTTGGTCAATTATCTGGGATACAAAAGAAGGAATAGGGAGGCTCCCAAGTTTAATCTTCTCGATCCCAAGGAAATACCCTATGTTACCATACAGCTTCCCATCTATAACGAAGAATATGTGGTAGAGCGTTTGTTGGAAAATATTTCCAAGATCGAATATCCCATGAGCAAATTGGAAATCCAGGTATTGGACGATTCCACGGACGATTCGGTATTGGATACCGCTAAACGGATCAAGTCCCTGCAGGAGACGGGATTGGACATAAAACATATCCGCAGGACCAACAGGCAAGGCTTTAAGGCAGGGGCCTTGAAGGAAGGCCTATTATTGGCCAAGGGGGAGTTTATTGCCATCTTTGATGCCGATTTCCTTCCTTCCGGCGATTGGTTAAAGAAAACGGTTGTCTATTTTAAGGATCGGGAAATTGGAGTGGTACAGACCCGATGGGGCCACATCAACAGGGAGTATTCTACCCTGACCCGCATCCAGGCCTTCGCCCTGGATGCCCATTTTACCCTGGAACAGGTAGGCAGGAACGCAAAGGGACATTTTATAAATTTCAACGGTACGGCAGGGATCTGGAGAAAAGAATGTATCCTGGATGCCGGAAATTGGGAAGGCGATACCCTTACCGAGGACCTGGACCTCAGCTACCGCGCACAACTAAAAAATTGGAAGTTCAAATATTTGGAGGATGTGGAGACCCCGGCGGAACTTCCCGTAGTGATCAGTGCCGCACGGTCCCAACAGTTCCGATGGAACAAGGGGGGCGCCGAAAACTTTAGGAAATCCGTTTGGAGCGTTATCAATGCAAAAAATATCTCCTTCAAGACCAAGTTTCACGGCGTTATGCACCTTTTGAACAGTTCCATGTTCCTATGCGTTTTTACGGTGGCCGTTCTAAGTATCCCG
>DATGQM010000356.1:0-4893 GCA_035304205.1 Arenibacter sp.
CCTTAAATTTTGATCCAGTTCCAACAAGGCTTTGCCATCATTTTGCTTTCTGTTGATCAGGCCCAATTTTCTGGCTACGTTCCCGGAATGTACGTCCAAGGGGCAGGACAATCGGGAGGGTGCAATGCTATTCCATAGCCCTAGATCCACTCCGGTTTTATTGTTCCTCACCATCCATCTTAGGAACATATTGATTCTTTTTGCCGCTGAACCTTTTAAGGGGTCGGAAATATGTTTGGTGGTCCTTACTTGGTACGGGAGTTCAAAAAAGGTGGCCTTAAAATGGGAAATGGCGGTCTGTAGGGAATTATCGGGGTTCTCTTTGGAAAAGACACTTTCAAGTCCGCCATGATGCAGATAGATATTCTTTAAACTCCCTATAAAATAGCTCAGGTCCGATTCGTTAAAGGTACGGTGTACAAAACCTTGAAATCTATCCAGGTCGCTGATCTGATGGTTCAATACAAAATCGTGCGGGGCATAGTCCAATAATTCCATCATTCGTTCCGCATTCCTAATGATACTTTTTCTATTTCCCCAGGCAATGGTGGCAGTAAGAAAACCACTGATCTCCATATCCTCTTTTTTTGTGAACCGATGGGGGATCTGCAAGGGGTCCGAGATAAGGAAATCGGGGCGGTCGTACTGTATTACCTTGGCATCCAGAAATTCCTTGAGTTCCTTTTTTGTCATTCCGCTGGATGGTTTAATTTTTTAAATAATAACTCCATCCACCATAGTGAGCTTTCGGTCGGCCATATTGGCCAGGTCCCCGTTATGGGTCACGATTACAAAGGTCTGCCCGAATTTTTCCCTAAGGTCGAAAAACAATTTATGGAGGTTGTCCGCACTTTCCGTATCCAAATTTCCGCTGGGCTCATCCGCAAAAATAACCGAGGGGTCATTGATCAACGCCCTTGCTACCGCTACCCGTTGCTGTTCGCCTCCCGACAGTTCATTCGGTTTATGGTGCAACCTTTGGGAAAGTCCCAAAAAACCAAGTAGTTCCGAAGCTTTTGTTTCCGCTATATTTTTCTTGGTTCCCTTGATAAAGGCCGGAATACAGACATTTTCCAAAGCTGTAAATTCCGGTAATAACTGATGGAACTGAAAAATAAAACCGATATGGTTATTCCGGAACTTGGCCAATTCCTTGTCCGATAGTCTGTTGACCGCCTCCCCATTGATCAGCAGTTCACTTTCATTTTTATTGCTCTGCGCATCCAAAGTGCCCAATATCTGCAAAAGAGTGGTTTTTCCGGCGCCGGAGGGACCGACGATGGAGACCACCTCCCCTTTTTGTATATGCAGGTCCACGCCCTTTAAAACCTGTAGGTCGCCATAGGATTTTTTAATATTCGTTGCCTTGATCATCGTAATTAAATATGGGTCCAATGTAAACAATAGCCCTTAGAATACAAAATAAACCCTCCGTATGCCGAGCTTTTAAATAAGGTTCAAAAGTAGGGTAAAAATGGGGCGGCCCGAATAAGATCAATAAAAAACAGGGTTATTCCCTTAATTCGGTAATGATATTTTACCGATTCCGACCAAAACAACCCTTTGGGATAAAAGAAATATTTATTTTGTCCCCGGAAAAAGTTCTAAAGGGACTAATTTTAGGTCAAATATAAAAACAGAATAATTTTATGTCACCATATAGAAATTTGGAAGAATATAATTTAGAGATTACGGAAGAAGTAAGAATGAGATATTCGTCCATCATAAATGAAATAGGGGAGGACCCTGCACGCGAAGGGTTAATGAAAACTCCCGAAAGGGCCGCAAAGGCCATGCTTTTTTTGACCCAGGGATACAAACAGGACGCCGTAGAGATCTTACAAGGGGCCATGTTCAAGGAATCCTATGACGATATGGTCATCATAAAGGACATAGAACTCTATTCCCTTTGTGAGCACCATATGTTGCCATTTTTCGGGAAGGCCCATATTGCTTATATCCCCAACGGATATATCGTAGGATTGAGCAAGATACCCAGGGTAGTGGATGTTTTTGCCAGGCGGTTACAGGTGCAGGAAAGATTGACGCACGATATCCTGGAATGCTTAAACGATACGCTAAAACCCAAAGGGGTTGCGGTCGTAATAGAAGCCTCGCATATGTGCATGATGATGCGGGGGGTGCAGAAACAGAATTCCGTTACTACCACCTCGGGGTTCAGGGGACAATTTGAAAAGATAGAGACCCGGAGCGAATTTTTAAAATTAATAAGCTCCGATCTATCCTAAGGAATGGGATATGGCATATTATTTGATTTTAAGTGGAGATGCTAATCATTAAATAGGTTTATAGTGAGGGACAATAAAATTAGAAAACTCCTACTGGGCTTACTTTTGGACGCTATCGGTATGCTTTCCTATATCGTTCCGGGGATCGGTGAATTCTTGGATATTATTTGGGCCCCCATAGCTGGTTGGCTTATGACCAGGATGTATAAAGGGAAAATAGGGCAGGCTGCTGCGGTGGTTACTTTTATAGAGGAAATGGTACCCGGTCTGGATTTTATTCCCTCCTTTACCATTATGTGGTTCTATACCTATATCCTTAAGGCCTCTAAAGCGGGTGAGGTAGTTGCATCCAAATAATCTTAAGTGTTAACAGGACACATTCGTGTCGGGGTTTATTTATAATTTATAACTTTACCTGGTTTTTATAAAATGGTACGGGCCTTATTATCGAACCCGTAGTTTTGTGCCATAATTACATCGACCTAAATTCTAATATAAGTTATCCCTATGGAAAGAAGAATATTTGTAAAAAGGACCGCTTTGGTTTCTTTGGCAGGTATTTTAGGTGCCGAAATCGTCTTTGGTGCCCATATGCCCGATGATTATGATCTTTTGGGATTGCAAGATCCCGATCCATTTAAAATGTTCGGGAAAGATAGGGAAATGAAGGTCCTGAACAGTAAACCTTGGAATATGGAGGCGGTCGCCCATCTATTGGATGATAGGATTACGCCCAATCCCTATATCTTTATCAGGAACAACGGTCAGGTGCCAGGGGCCATCAACGAAAAGGAATGGACCATGACCATAGACGGTGAATCCGTGATAGCACCCAAAACCTTTAGTTTGGAAGAGCTGAAAACCGAATTTCCCCATCATACCTACCAGCTTACCCTTGAATGTGGTGGAAACGGCAGGAAGGAGTTCAATCCTCCCGCCAAGGGGAACCAATGGGATATTGGAGCCGTATATTGTGCATCATGGACAGGGGTGCGACTTCGGGATGTCCTAGAAGCGGTAGGCATAAAAGACGATGCCGTTTACATTGGCTATCACGCGGTGGACGAGCATTTGAGCGGTGATCCTACCAAGGAAGTGATCTCTAGGGGCGTACCCATGTCCAAAGCCCTTCAGGATGAAACTTTGTTGGCCTTTAGGATGAATGGGGAAGATATTCCGTTGGCACATGGATTTCCCTTACGGTTGGTCTGCGGCGGATGGCCGGCATCCACGTCAGGGAAATGGGTAAACAGGATCAGTGTACGGAATATAATCCACGATGGGGAAAAAATGACGGGATCTTCCTATAAGATGCCCCGTAATCCGGTGGCACCCGGGATGGAGGTAAAGGATGGGGACATGGATATTATCGAATCCATGCCGGTAAAGTCGTTGATTACTTATCCCAGGTCGGGTGCTGAGATCGCTTCCGGCAAAAAACTGAACATTAGGGGCCATGCCTGGGCAGGGGAACTGGCGGTTTCCAAAGTTTATTATTCAATAGATTTTGGTGCCACTTGGTCCGATTGCACCTTGGAGAAACCGGCGAACAGGTTGGCCTGGCAACATTTTAAGGCGTCCATAAACTTTCCGGAACCTGGATATTACGAGGTCTGGGCAAGGGCGGAAGATACTAACGGAATTAGTCAGCCCATGTTGGTGCCGGGATGGAATCCCAAGGGGTATTTAAATAACGCCTGCCATAGGATCGCCGTAAAGATTATCTAGATGAAGAAAAATGAAGATTTTAGGGAACAAATAAGACCCGTACGTTCCATAATGATCGTATTTTCCATTGCACTTATCTTACTTGCGCTTCTAGGTGCGGTAATTATAAGGAACCCGAATCTATTATCCAATGGACCGGAGGAAGTTGAAATTATGGCACCTGAGATTGATATCGACATGGAAGGGGACGATCGCGATAAAATAGAAAACGGTATCCATGTGAGGACGGGACTCAAGGATGCGGAAGGATTGATGGCGGTAGTGAACAATTGCACCAACTGCCATTCCGCCGAACTGGTAATACAGAACCGGATGGACCGGGAACGGTGGATCGGGACCATCAGATGGATGCAAGAAACCCAGAACTTATGGGACCTGGGCGAGAACGAAGCGATTATCCTTGATTATCTGGTAACCAATTACCCGGTGATAAATACGGGCAGAAGGGCCCCGCTTACCGATGTAGAGTGGTATACGCTCAATGAATAACCCGAAAAGCCAAAAGTCATAAGGCAGAAGCCAAAAGGCGAAAATCAGATTTTTATTGTTGTGGATATTATTGGAAATCCATATTATAAAAAGATATAGATTTATATTTCCATTATTTTAGGGCGGTCCCAAGTACTATATTATGATTTTAGAAAAATATTTAAGTGCATTTGCTACCTCTTTTACGGGCATGGTAAATTGGACGTGGAGGTCTATTAGTTTCGATGTGCCTTGGTACAACAATTACTTTTGGGGCCTTATATTGATTTCCCTATTGGTATGGGGTGCGGAAATCTTGTTCCCTTGGCGCAAATACCAATCCATCATTAGAAAGGATTTTTGGTTGGATGGATTTTATATGTTCTTTAATTTCTTTGTTTTTGCTATTGTAATAAGCGGATTTTATAAGATACTGGAACTTTTGTTC
>DATGQM010000357.1:0-3577 GCA_035304205.1 Arenibacter sp.
CACCGACCCGGGAAGCGTTCGAAGGTCGATGGCAAGGTCCTGGGACCAGTAATACATTTGGGAGGCCATCAGGATCTAGCGGTGATGACATAAGGGATTATGCCAACAGTCTATGGGTCGAGAACGGTGAATATTTAAGAGTACGTGACATAACATTAGGATATACACTTCCTGCTTCATGGACTTCAAAAATAAAAATAGCATCGGCACGGGTTTATGCAAGTGGGCAAAACCTGATTACGGTCACTAAGTATTCGGGATATGATCCAGAGGCCGCTTGGAGCGCCGCTTCCATCAATGGCTGGGACAGGGGGGTTTTCCCCTCTTCAAAATCGATAACCTTTGGTGTTAATCTTGGTTTTTAGTCGAAATTAATTTTAAAATTAAAATTATGAAAATATATATATTAAAATTCCTATGCTTAATCGGCATGGTTCTCTTTTTTCAATCTTGCGATAGTGAATTAGAGGAAAGTCCAAAAACATTTATAAGCCCAGAAACATTTTTTAAAAATCCTGCGAGTTATGATTTGGCAGTTGTTGGTATCTATAGCGGTATAGGTAATTTGTACAGCAATAATGCTATGACCATGCGGGAGATGTTTTCCGATGTCTATGGAGCGCCATCTGGCGCGGCGGAGCAGGCTATGCCTACCTATAACAATACCCATCAGCCTTTTTTTTACAATACTAGAGATTTATGGAGCGGCGCATATTCAATTATAAAAAACGCTAATTTTATTTTGGATAAACTTTCAGTAGCTGATTTGCCAGAACAGAAAGTAAATGAATTAATGGCCGAGGCCAAGTTCTTAAGGGCATTCTCTTATTTTCATTTGGTACAGTTTTATGGAGATATTCCATTAAGAACCACAACGCTTAGCAGTTACGACGAAATAAAATTAGGAAAAAGTTCACAAGAGGATGTTTATAGGTTTATCTTGGAAGAATTAAGTTTTGCGGAGAAGAACCTGCCCGATTCCAGTACCCAACAAGGACGTGTATTTAAGCTCGTGGCCACGGCCCTTATTAGCAAAGTCTATCTGACCATGGCCGGTTATCCGTTAAATCAAGCGGAACATTATAAGGATGCCAAGGAAAAGGCGATAGTTGTGATCGATTCCAAACAATTTCAGCTTCTAAATAATTATTCGGATGTATTCCACAATATCGACTATAGTTCAGAATCGATTTGGGAAAAATTGTATGTTGCCGATAAAGGGGGGAATCCTTTACATTCGGCAACCAGTACGGCCAAAGGATATAATTATCTAATGGTTCCGGCACCTTGGTTCATTAACAGCTTTGCTCCCGGGGACCAACGTAATGAATGGGGGATCAATCAAAATTATATGGATCCGGATGGAGATGTCCTTCAACCTTTTTTTCAGAAATTTGTCAATAATGATTTTACGGATGCAAATATTGGCGCATCATCTTCCTCCCAACTCAATTATACCACGCCTATTCTACGATTGGCAGAAATGTACCTGATAGCTGCCGAGGCCGAGAATGAGTTGAACGGTCCTGCGGGAGCCTACCAATACATCAATAAAATTAGGGAAAGGGCGCGAGTGGATAAGACCGATCCCTTAAACGTGCCCGATCTTGCAGGCTTGACCAAAGACCAGTTTAGGGAGCAAGTTTTAATGGAAAGAAAATGGGAACTGCATCTTGAAGGTAGTACTTGGATGGATTTAAAGCGGACTAAAAACCTGAATAGGATCCAGACATCTAGGGAAACAAACCCATTATTGATTCCTATCGGGGAATATAATAACACTTGGTATATTCCGGATACGGAGATTACCAATAATGATATCCCTCAAAACCCAAGTTATAATTAAGGAATAATACACATAGACCTAACGGATAATGTACACATAGATCAAAGTTATTTTATGAAAAAAATATTATTATTGCTAATAGGTATATTCCTTTGTAATAACCTAATTGCACAGGAAACGATTTATTATGTTGGCCCAAGTGGTAACGATAAGAATTCGGGAACGCTTGAGAAACCCTTTCAAAGCGTGGAACAGGCATTGGCCCAAGTGTCTAAAAGCCCTTCTACAAAAGTATCCATACTTCTGAATAATGGCAAATACCTTTTGGATAAGACCATTGTCCTAACACCGGAACTTTTAGGGGGGCGCGAACTTAATATAGCGGCAATAAATAAGGGGCAAGTTATCTTGTCCGGAACCTCCAGGCTTTCACCAAAATGGCGGCCTTATAAGGGGAAGATAATTAGTGCCTTTATCGGGAAAGGGAAGGAGTTTGATCAATTGTACTGTAATGATCGGTCCTTGCAAATGGCTCGTTACCCAAATTATGATACTGATCAGCGTGTTTTTAACGGAACTGCTGCGGATGCCATTAGCCATGAGCGTGTCAAGAGTTGGAATAACCCCGAAGGGGGATATGTTCATGCCTTGCATCAAGGCGAATGGGGTGGTTTTCATTACCGGATAAAAGATAAAAAGGAAAACGGTGAATTAATATTGGAAGGAGGATGGCAAAATAACCGTCCATCGCCTATGCACAAGGAATACCGTTTTGTAGAAAATATCTTTGAGGAGCTTGATGCTCCCGGCGAGTGGTTTTATAACAAAAAAGAAGGCATATTATACCTTTTCCCTCCCCAGGACGTGAATATAAAAACAGCTTCGTTCGAAGTCTCTATTGTTAATGATCTGATCCAATTAAAGGGGAGCGAGCAACGCCCTATCGAAAGTGTGAACATTGATGGTATTGTTTTTACCGGTACCGATCGCACTTTTATGCATACCAAGGAACCCCTCTTGCGAAGCGATTGGACTATTTATCGTGGCGGCGCAATTTTGGTCGAAGGTGGGAGGAACATCAAGATTACAAATTGTGAATTTACCGAATTAGGTGGCAATGCCCTATTTGTTAGCAGGTATAATAGGAACATTTTTATAGGTCATAACTACATTCATCAGATCGGTGGGAATGCAATTTCCTTCGTTGGCGATGCTTCTGCGGTCCGGTCTCCGTCATTTCAATATTCAGAATGGGTGCCCATCGACGAAATGGACAAGGCCAAGGGTCCTAAAAACAATAATTATCCCAAGGGATGTACGGCATATGATAACTTGATCCATTCTATCGGAACCATAGAAAAACAAGTGGCAGGAGTACAGATTAGTATGTCCATGGATATAAAAATAAGTCATAACACTATTTATGATGTACCTAGGTCGGGCATTAATATTGGTGATGGTTGTTGGGGCGGCCATATCATTGAACATAATGATGTATTCAAAACCGTACAAGAGACAGGTGACCATGGTGCTTTCAATTCATGGGGCCGTGACCGATTTTGGATCCCTTCGATATCAGGTGTTGATTCCTTGGTGGCCAAAGAACCTGAACTTCCATTTCTTGATGTTATAAAACCAATCATATTGCGAAATAATCGGTTTTATTGTGCGCATGGATGGGATATAGACCTGGATGATGGAAGTTCGAATTACCGAATCTATAACAATCTAGCTCTGAATGGCGGAATAAAATTGCGGGAAGGATATCTTCGGGTGGTAGAAAACAACATC
>DATGQM010000358.1:0-2747 GCA_035304205.1 Arenibacter sp.
TTAACCATCGCCCACTAAATTCTTTCTTATATTTGAAAAATTAAACGTTGGAATGCTGTTTAAACATCCGGAAATTCTTTGGTGGCTTTTTCTGCTGCTCATCCCTATCCTAATTCACCTTTTCCAGCTCCGTAGGTTTAAAAAAACTCCCTTCACCAATGTAAAGTTCCTCAAAAAGGTAGATGCGGAATCGAGAAAGAGCAATACCCTGAAGAAATGGCTCCTTCTTTTTACCCGTGTATTGCTCCTTGGCGCCCTTATTATAGCATTTGCCCAACCCTTTATTCCGGGTAGTTCGGCCTTAAAAAACAAACAGACCGTTATTTATCTGGACAATTCCCATAGTATGCAGGCCCTTGCCGGGACGGGCACCCTTTTGGAAAATAAGGTTCAGGAACTTTTACGGGCCGTTCCCGAAGAAAGTGAAATAAGCCTTTTCACCAATGACCGAACGCTAAGGGGGGTACGGATAAACGATATAAAAAATGAATTATTGACCCTCCCTTATACGAGTCGGCAATTGACCTTGGAGGCCATTCATTTAAAGGCCAAAAGCCTATTTGTAAGTGCGGAAAATACAGAAAACAATTTGATCGTTATTTCCGATTTCCAAAAGCGCCTTCTTCCCTTTTCGCCGGACTCCCTTTCCGCCTTCAATACTTATCTGGTACGATCTGTCCCCGATGAACTGGTCAACCTTTCCCTGGATAGCGTTTATGTGGGAAGCGTATCCGCAGAAAGTTTGGACCTCATCTGTACCTTGTCTAGCAGCCAGCAATGGGACGCCGTCCCCGTTTCCTTGTACAATGGGGATAAATTGATTGCCAAGACCGCAGCTATCTTTGATGGAAGCCTAAGTACAGAAGTAAACTTTACCCTCCCCGCCCAAGAGGTGATAAATGGAAAAATAACACTATCCGATTCGGGACTTTCGTATGACAACGAGCTTTATTTCAATATTGATTCCAAAGAGAAGATCAAAGTTTTGGCCATTAGCGAAACGAACAGTGATTTTTTAAAGCGAATCTATAGGGAAGATGACTTCCTATTTTCAGATTTGCCCCTGACATCCCTAAATTATGGGATCCTGAGCCTCCAAAACTTGATCGTACTCAACGGCTTAAGTACTATCCCCCAGGCCTTGCAACATGCACTGCTATCCTTTGTCGACGCCGGTGGAAGTTTGGTGGTAATTCCTCCTTCGCTTACCGATAACGCATATTATAACCCGCTCTTGGCCCGTATGGGGAATACTTCGTTTATTTCCCCCATTGCCGAGGAACGAAAAATAACCAAGATCCAGTTCGGGCATCCACTGTACCGTCATGTTTTTGAGGAAGAAGTCAGTAATTTTCAATATCCGACCGTAAAGGAATTCCAGAGACTAAGATCCTCCTTGCCCCCGGTGCTTTCCTATGAAAACGGGGACCCTTTTTTGATCGGGGCGAACGGACTATATATTTTCTCGGCTTCCCTTGCCAAGGAGAATTCCAATTTTATCCAGTCGCCCTTGGTCGTTCCCACTTTCTACAATATAGGATGGAACAGTCTGAAACTTCCGAGGTTTTACGAAGTTATGGGAAGCAGGTCTACCCTAGATCTACCCCTGGCGCTGGAGAGGGACCGGATCCTAAAAATATCCGATAAGGAAACTGAATTTATCCCCCTCCAACAGGCCCATGCCAACAAGACCACATTAACCTTTAACGACCTCCCATACAAAGCGGGCATATATGACATTATGGAAAGGGAAAACCATATTGGCCATATCAGTTTTAACCAACCTCGGGAGGAGAGCCGATTGACCTATATAGATCTGAACGACCAACGGGTAACCTCCATAGATTTAAGTTTGAGTTCCTTATGGGACCAAATAGAAAAAGACCACAGCATAAATGAGCTTTGGAAATGGTTTGTTATTTTAGCGTTAGTTTTCACCATTATCGAGGTCCTTATCCAAAAATATCTAAAATGAACATACTCTTAAAATCCGCACGAATAGTTGATCCCGCCAACAAAGACCATCATCTAAAGAAGCGGGATATTCATATTAAGAACGGGATTATAGAAAATATCGCGCCCTCCATTACGGATGTCCCCGAAAACATTAAGGTCATAGACCATAAGAATATGCATATTTCCATTGGCTGGTTCGATAGTGGCGTAAGTTTTGGGGAGCCTGGTTACGAGGAACGGGAGACTATTGCAAACGGACTCTTTACGGCAGCGATCAGCGGATTTACCGATATCGTCCTCAATCCCAATTCCAACCCCTTGCCGGATAGTAGACCGGACATCGTCTACCTAAAAAATGCAGCCAGATCCAGTGCCACCTCCCTCCATCCTTTGGGTACATTGACCGTAAGGGCCGAGGGGGAAGTTTTGGCCGAACTTTACGATATGAAAAATGCAGGTGCGGTCGGATATTATGATTATAAACGTCCCGTAAACAACTCCAATCTGTTAAAAGTGGCCCTGCAATATGCACATAATTTTAATGGCCTGGTTCAGAGCTTTCCCTTGGATCGGCAGATAGCGGGCAAAGGAATCGTCAATGAAGGCGAAGTATCCACAAAATTGGGATTAAAGGGAATTCCCCATTTGGCCGAGGAACTCAATTTGGCAAGGGATCTGTTCATATTGGAATATACGGGGGGCAGGATGCACGTTCCCACTATTTCTACGGCCAATTCGGTCCGACTTATTGCGGAAGCCAAGAAAAAAGGTATGGATGTCAGTTGTAGCGT
>DATGQM010000359.1:0-5955 GCA_035304205.1 Arenibacter sp.
TTGAAATGTGACTTTTGTTGTTATTTAACAAAAAAATGATTTATATAAAATCTGATTTATTGACTTTTTAACTCCTTAACTCTTTGACTTGAGTTTTCGGAGGAAACTCAATTTTCAGTAAATGATATGCCCCCGTAGTCGCTATCTATGGTAAGCAATTTTCCACTATTCCCGTTTCCGTAATGGCCCTTATAGTATTTTTGGGTCGATTTCTCCCTGCTCACGGCTATTTCAAAATTATCCATTCCGCTTACTCCGGCATATTCCGCTTGGATCTCGAAGTCGAAATGGTAATCCGGGGCATAGCCCAGCTTGATTCCGGTATAATCCGTTCTTATCTGTATATTGCCCGCATCGGAGGCCAGTTCTTCGATCTTTACGGTGCCGTAACTGGATCTAATATCCAAATTTCCATGGATGGTACCGAGGCTTACATTGATATAATCCCCATTACCTTGTACATTCCTGGAACTACCGATCTCTAATTTTCCGTAATCATTGGTATAGGTGAGGTCATCCATTTGGTTTACCTTGGCATTGGTATAGTCGGCCACTATGTTCAAATTCCCGGCCTTTTCAATGGTGAACCCGGAGTAATCGGCATTAATGGTGCCACTATTGATATACCCAATGGAGGATCTGGAGGTATAATCGAAGGACAACTGATTGTTCCTGCCATGTAATTCCCCAATTTCTAACCTCCCATAGTCGCAACTTATTTTGGCATGGCCGTCTATCCTATCCAAAATAATTGCCCCATAGTCATTGCTCAGGTCAAGATTATTTTTTATGGGCACCTTTATGGTGTAGTTTACCTGCATATTTACGTTATTGCCGCTTCCCCATCCCCAGCTCCAACTGTTATTGGAGGTGGTGAAATTTGTAGTGGCCGAAACCGTTGCTTTCGTCGCCTCAAAATCGATCGTAATATCGTCCAACTTGCGCTGTACCCTATCCTCCTTGTCGCCTGTGGTCTTAATATGTACCTCTATGAGGATACGATCCTCCGTCCAAGAAGTAATATTTAGGTTCCCGTAACTGTTTTTTACTTTCAGCAGGGCATCCATGTTCACCGAGAACTCTTTTTTGATAGTTTTTTCCTTGGTGTATTTTCCTCGGGGCAGATTGTCGTTTGCGAAGGATATGACCGGGATCATAATCAATATAGCGAGCAGTTGTTTAAACGGAAACATTTTCATCTTGATATTTTTTTAAAGTTTTAATTTCTTCTATTCGTTCCAATATATCGTTCAGGAGATCTATTCTCATTTGAAAATTATTGATCATAGCGCTTAAGATCAATTTGCTATTTCCCCCGTTCAGGAGGTCTTGCTCCATTTTTTTGTAATCATCGTCCAAGGTCCGTAGTTGGATCATGGTATCGGCGATCATCTTTTCGGTAGCCGGCGTACTTTCGTTCTGCATTTCCTTTACCCTTTCCCGGATAAGGCTACCGAAATAGTTCCCGGTATTGGAAATCTCAGGGGATATTTGTGTAATCTGTTGTTCTGTCGTCGGCGCCAGGTCCAGATAGGTAATGGCCAGGGTACATAACAGTAGCAAGCTTGCTGCAATGGATAGGGGCCATCCCAAACTTTTTTTGTTTTTTGTGCTGGCCGTGCCCGTACTGCTGGTGGCCGATTCCAATTTGGCCAGAAACCTATGCGAGTGGCCCTCGGCGGGCTCCTCCGTATTAAAAGTTCCATGGAGGTCCCTGAACAGCTCGTCTATTTTATCGTTCTTCATTTTAATACCATAATTAGTTTGTTCCTTAAGCTTTCCTTGGCCCTGGAGATCATAGTCCTGCAATTGGCATAGCTTATGTTCATTATTTCACTTATTTCCTCATAATCATATCCTTCTATTAAATGTAAGGTCAAAGAAACTCTGTAGTTGTCCTTTAATAGTTTCATGGTATCGATTACTTTTTGAGCCTTCAGTCCATCAATACCGCTATCGGGGACATATCCATCGTTGTCTTCGACCTTGTACATCTGATCGTTGAGGTCCACTTCCCCTCTTTTCAACTGTTTCCTATATTGATGTATGCTATTGTTCACTACAATTCGTTTTAACCAGGCCCCGAAACTTACCTCGCCCTTAAAGGTGTCCAGTTTTGTCAGGGCACTTAGAAAGGACTCCTGCATGACGTCCTCAGCAGTCGTACGATCCTTTACTATACGCAGGGAAACATTGTACATTCCCTTGTAATAGCGATCATAAATTTCCAATTGGGCGCTCCTGTCCCCGGTGAGGCATAATTCTACCAATGCGTCAATATGTGTCTTTTCTAGGCTCAAAAAGTAATCGGTTTGTTTAATAGATGACCTAATTTATGGAATGTTACAGTTTATATATAAAAGATTTTCTCTAGTTGGCACAAGAATTGCCCAAATAAGATGGAATGTAAATAGAAGAATCCGCTAAGATGCCTAAATTTGCAGGGATTTTGCGGATGTTTATTAATAAGAACAAATTCTGGTTCTATTTTAGAATGACAGAATGACCGAAACAAGTATATGGATAATTTAAAGAATATAAAATTTGACAGTATGTCACTACAAGAGATCGATGAGGATGCGGAATTGATCCCTTTAATGACCGCCGAGGACGAGGAAGAGATAAACAATGAGAAGTTGCCCCATACCTTGCCAATTCTGCCATTGCGGAATACGGTACTTTTCCCGGGGGTCGTTATTCCCATTACGGCCGGGAGGGACAAATCCATCCATCTGATAAAGGATGCCAACAATGGATCTAAGGTAATAGGGGTGGTGTCCCAAAGGGACGAGGAAACTGAAAACCCCGGTGTTAAGGATATAAATACCTTGGGTACCGTGGCCCGTATCTTAAGGGTGCTCCAAATGCCGGACGGCAATACTACGGTAATTATACAGGGCAAAAAACGTTTTGAGGTGGCGGAAGTGCTTACCGAAAAACCGTATATGACGGCTACCGTGCGGGAAACGGAGGAAATACGGCCCGATCGGGACGATAAGGAGTTCAGGGCCATTATAGAATCCATTAAGGAATTGTCCCTTCAGATGATACGGGACAACCCTAATATTCCCAGTGAGGCTTCCTTTGCCATAAAAAATATCCAGAGCGATTCCTTTTTGATCAATTTTGTTTCCTCCAACCTTAATCTGACCGTAAAAGAGAAACAAGAGCTCCTTGAAATCGGGAATTTACAGGAAAGGGCATTGGCCGCATTAAAACATATGAACGTGGAGCTCCAGAAATTGGAACTGAAGAACAATATCCAGTCCAAGGTGCGGAGCGATATGGACCAACAACAACGCGAGTACTACCTACATCAACAGATAAAGACCATCCAGGAAGAGTTGGGCGGTATCTCCTACGAAGAGGAGGTCGATGATATGTCGGTCAAGGCCAAGAAGAAAAAATGGAGCAAGGAGGTGGCCGAGCATTTCGAAAAGGAATTGGCCAAAATGCAGCGCATGAACCCCCAAGTGGCGGAGTATTCCATCCAGAGAAACTATCTGGACCTATTTTTGGACCTTCCCTGGAACGAGTTTTCCAAGGATAAATTCGATTTAAAAAGGGCGCAAAAAATATTGGACAGGGACCACTATGGTCTGGAAGACGTAAAGCGCAGGATTATAGAATATCTGGCGGTGCTGAAATTGCGAAACGATATGAAATCGCCCATCCTATGTCTTTATGGACCTCCAGGGGTAGGAAAGACCTCCTTGGGAAAATCGGTGGCAGAGGCACTGGGCCGGCAGTATGTGCGGATATCATTGGGCGGACTAAGGGACGAGGCTGAAATACGGGGCCATCGTAAGACCTATATCGGTGCCATGCCGGGAAGGATCGTGCAAAGTTTAAAAAAGGCCGGAAAATCCAATCCCGTTTTTATACTGGATGAAATAGACAAAATGGCCAACAGCCATCAGGGAGATCCATCCTCGGCCATGTTGGAAGTTCTGGATCCGGAGCAGAATAATGAATTCCATGACAATTTTTTGGAAGTGGGGTACGACCTTTCCCGTGTTATGTTCATAGCCACTGCAAACAATCTTTCCGAAATACAACCTGCCCTTAGGGACCGGATGGAAATTATAAATGTAACAGGTTATACCATTGAGGAAAAGGTAGAGATCGCAAAAAGGCATTTATTGCCCAAACAATTGAAGGAACATGGTCTTACCGTAAAGGATCTTAAGATCGGGAAGGCCCAAATGGAAAAGATCGTTGAAGGCTATACGCGGGAATCAGGAGTCAGGTCCCTGGAAAAGCAAATCGCAAAAATGGTACGTTATGCGGCCAAATCCATTGCCATGGAAGAGGAGTATAATCTGAAAATTTCTTTTGAGGATGTAGAAAAAGTATTGGGACCGGCCCGTATGGAAAGGGACAAGTATGAAAACAACGAAGTAGCGGGAGTGGTAACAGGCTTGGCATGGACCAGTGTAGGAGGGGATATCCTTTTTATAGAATCCATCCTTTCCAAGGGCAAGGGTACCCTTAGCATAACCGGGAATTTAGGTACGGTGATGAAGGAATCCGCCACCATAGCTATGGAATATATAAAATCCAATTGCGACCGTTATGGCCTGGATCCGGATATTTTCGACAAGTACAATGTACATATCCACGTCCCTGAAGGGGCCACCCCAAAAGACGGGCCCAGTGCAGGGGTTACCATGTTAACCTCATTGGTATCCCTGTTTACCCAGAAAAAGATAAAAAAGAGCCTGGCAATGACCGGGGAGATAACCCTAAGGGGCAAGGTCTTGCCCGTGGGGGGGATCAAGGAGAAGATATTGGCGGCAAAACGGGCCAGAATCAAGGAAATCATACTTTGTGAGGATAATAGAAAGGATATTTTGGAGATCAAGGAAGATTATTTAAAGGGCCTGACCTTCCATTATGTCACCGATATGAAGGAAGTGATAGATATTGCGATTACCGACGAGCCGGTAAAGAACCCTAAGCAACTATAAGAAAGTAGCGCTGCTGGATATATTGAAAGTATATGGGAAAGATAACAATAGCTATCGATGGGTATTCATCTACCGGAAAAAGCACTATAGCAAAACAACTCGCAAAGGCCCTGGGGTACGTTTATGTGGATACGGGAGCCATGTACAGGGCGGTGACCCTTTTTGCGATGCGTCAAGGTTTTGTGGGGGGCGATCGGGATAATTTGGATGGCCTGATCACGGCCCTACCGGAACTTTCGCTGAAATTTGTATATAACGAAGCCTTGGGCTTTGCGGAAATATTCCTGAACGGCGAAAATGTGGAGCGGGAGATCAGGACGTTATCGGTATCCAAGCAGGTTAGTAAGATCGCTGCCATTGAGGAGGTGCGTATCAAATTGGTGGGGATGCAGCAGGAAATGGGAAAGGATAAGGGCCTAGTAATGGACGGAAGGGATATCGGTACCGTGGTATTCCCGGATGCCGAATTTAAGATCTTTATGACCGCCTCACCGCGGACCCGGGCATTTAGGAGGTATAAGGAGCTGTTGGACAAAGGGGAGCAGGTAACCTATGAAGAGGTGCTCAAGAATGTGCAGGACAGGGACTATATAGATTCCAATAGGGAGTTTTCACCTTTAAAAAAGGCGGATGATGCCATTGAATTTGACAATAGCGATATGGGTATCAAGGAGCAATTGGAACGCATCCTTAATTTTGCCCGTCGGAAAATAGAGGCTTGATATGGATCAATAACCCCTTAACTCATAACTCATAACAAAAAGGGCGGACCAATACTATTGCGGTCTGCCCTTTTTATTTTGAACCCTATTTGGGTATATCCAAGACTTGGCCCGGTTGAATTATATCCGGATTTTTAAGGATATTGGTATTGGCCTCAAAAATTTTCTTGTATTTCATGGGATCTCCGTAATATTTTTTGGAGATCTTGCTCAGGGACTCCCCGCTTTTTACGGTGTGCCTATGATAGACACTTTCGTCCGCT
>DATGQM010000360.1:0-6904 GCA_035304205.1 Arenibacter sp.
ATTTAAGGATTTTTCATGTAAAACGGTTTGTAAATTGGAAATGGTCGACGGGAAGTTTCAGATTTCAGAAGCTGTTATAGAGCCGGTAGTCACCTTGGAAAATCCAGTTTTTGATTCTGATAGGGCCTTTAAAGTCTTAGAGAAATCAAAAGCGGCTTGCCTCATAACCAATTCGATGAAAACACAGATTATATTAAAATGTATAATTAAATAATATATAAATTATGTTCGGATTACTTAAAAGGATGTTTGATCGACCAAGTGAAATGGCCCTAATAGAAACTATCAAGGATGGGGCCGTTTTAGTGGATGTGCGCAATACGGAAGAATTTTCAACAGGAAATATTAAAGGCTCCATCAATATTCCCTTGGACCAGATTTCAGGCCAGATCGGTAAGCTTAAAAAAAACAAGACCATTGTTGTCTTCTGTGCAAGTGGAATGAGAAGCGGTCGGGCGAAAAGTATTTTGGAAGAAAATGGTTTTCAAAATGTGATAAACGGCGGGGGATGGAGAAATGTATTATCCGCAATTGAAAATAATCGGTAAATGAAACATTTTTTTTATCAAATTGGAATTTCATGCGATTTTTTCGCTTGGTCGTGGGGATTTTTATCCTGGCCCACGGGTTTACGACAGGCCAATGGATCCTAGCTGCTATGGGTGGTTTTTTCTCTCTAATGCCCTTGCTTAATATAGGATGCTGCGCTACCGGTACGTGGACAGGATAACTATACTGGAAATATATCGGCTGTTATTCCGGCACCTGCCCCATAACATCCAAACCCCGGACTCTTCTTCTCTTTGTTCAAATCCAATAAAAAGACTTGAGTCCCTTCAATATCCCATATCACCACATTTACAAATTGACAAATCTTCAAATCAATTGGTACATTAAACAATTATTACATTAACCTCTTCTCCTTGTGTAACCAATGTAACTGTGCACCCCAAACTTAAGTCGGAATTTTGTATCAGAAATTAAACATATCAGTTTATGAATACAAAATTCTTGATGTTTTCGGTTTTCGGATTTTTGATTGCAAACGGACTTCCTGCCCAGGATACCCTGGTCCTTTCCAAGCGGGATTTGATCCGGAAGGTTTCGGAGGGCAACTTGCAGCTCCGGATATCCGAACAAAATTTTAAGGCCTCCAAAGCGGATTATGATCAGTCCAATTCCCTGTTCCTGCCAAATATTTCGGCTTCGCATACTGCTATTTCCACCACCAATCCGTTAATGGTCTTCGGCTCAAAGCTCAACCAAGAAATCTTGGGGCCGGCCGACTTTGACCCTGCGTTGCTCAACAACCCTGATGCCGTACAAAATTACGCCACCCGCATCGAGATATTACAACCTATTTTAAATTTTGATGGAGCCTATATGCGTAGGGCCGCCAGAGCCAAAATGGAAGCCGGTCAACTACAGATCGGGCGTACCGAAGAATATTTGGAACTGGAAGCCGGTAAGGTATATATGCAGTTGCAATTGGCCTATAAAGCGGTGGAGGTGTTGAAAAAAGCCAAAAAGACCGCTTTGGCCAACGGAAAGCTTATAGACAATTATTACAAACAGGGATTGCTCCAGAAAACCGATGTGCTGTCCATGCAGGTACGCATCAACGAGGTGGAAAACCAACTGCAAAACGCTTTGTCCAACGTGCGGAACGAATCGGATTACCTGAACTTTCTTATGAACAATGAGCTTACCGATACCGTTTACCGACCGATCGATGAACTTTCGGAAGTAGTGGCCACCAAATGGGAGACCCTTCAGTTTTCAGGAAATAGAAAGGATATCCTGGCCATGGACAAATCGGTGGAGGCCTACGGGAAAATGGCAAAAGCCGAAAAATTTGCATTCTTTCCACGATTGAACGCTTTTGGTTCCTATGAACTTTATGACGATACGCTATTTGGAACGGATGCCGGCGGTTATACGATCGGGGCCCAACTTTCCTGGAATCTTTTTGATGGATATAAAACTATCGGAAAACTTCAAAAAGCTAAGGTGGAATATGAAAAGGCCCAGTTTGAAAGGGCCCAATACAAAGCCCAAAGCCAACTAGAACTCAATAAGGCGGACCGACAGCTCAAAGATGCTGAAAATAGGGTAAGGCTGGTGAAGCTCAACTTCGAACAATCGGAAGAGGCCTATAGGATCCGCCAAAATCGCTTTGGGCAAGGGTTGGAAAAAACAACGGACCTGCTCCTTTCGGAAACACAAATGTTCCAAAAGGAGCTGGAATACCAGCAAGCTATTTTTGAAAACAACTTCGCCCAAGACTATATTTCATTTTTAAAACAATAACTTAAAAAGACCAACACGATGAGAAATATGCTATTATTCGTTACCCTAATGTTTTTTATGATTTTCGGCTCCTGTTCGGGAGATAAGGCCGGGAAAAAAATAGGCGAATTACCCGCCGTGAAGGTACAGATCGATGAAATTGAAGGAAGTGATCGTTTAGGCCACGTTACGGCCAGCGGAAAGATCGAATCCAAGAACAGTGCGGACCTCAGTACCCGGATGATGGGATATGTTACCTCCCTAAATGTAAAGACCGGACAAAAGGTGAGTAAGGGCCAGTTGTTGGTGAGCCTGAACAATACCGATCTACGGGCTAAAAAGGCCCAAACCGATGCATCGATCACCCAAGCAATGGCAGCTTATAACAATGCTAAAAAAGATTTTGAGCGCTTTACCGTCCTGTTTCGCCAACAAAGTGCCTCCCAAAAGGAATTGGATGATATTACCGCATTTTATGAAATGGCGAAGGCGGGATTGGAAGCGGCCGAACAAATGGGAAATGAAGTAATGGCCCAATTCCCCTACACCCATATTACGGCTCCTTTTTCGGGAGTGGTTACGGGGACTTTCGTAAAGGAAGGAGATATGGCAAATCCGGGGATGCCACTTGTAGGTATCGAGGGAGGTTCGGAATTCCAGGTTACGGCCATGGTCCCTGAAAGTGAAATTGCCTATATCGAAAATGGGATGCGGACCGAGGTCTTGGTGAAATCTTTGGATAAGACCCTCCAGGGAAAAGTAATCGAAGTAAGTTCTTCTTCCCGTAACACCGGGGGTCAGTACCTAGTGAAAATCGCCTTGGAAGAAAAAGATACTTCCGTGCTTTCCGGTATGTATGTCAATGTTGTTTTTCCTATTGAAGGACAACCGGGCACCAAAGGGTCAACTACGGTTCTTGTTCCCAAGTCGGCCCTTATCGACCAGGGACAATTAAAGGGGATCTATACCGTCAACGAAAACAACACGGCCATTTTAAGGTGGCTGCGTTTGGGCAAGGCCTACGGGGAACAGGTAGAGGTGCTTTCGGGTCTTTCCATCGGAGAAAGGTTTATTATCGGAGCGGATGGAAAATTGTATAACGGAGCTAAAGTTAGTATTCGGTAATCGGCATCCATAAAACGGTGTTTTAGTGTTAATAAAAAAAACAAGATAATGCAAAATGGAATTTCAGGTAAAATAGCCTCCTTGTTCATCGATTCCAAACTGACGATTTTATTGATGTTGGGCCTGATGATCATCGGGGTATATAGCTCGACCCTCATTCCGAGGGAAGAAGAGCCACAGATCAATGTTCCGATGGCCGATATTCTGATCGGCTATCCGGGAGCAAGCCCCCAAGAGGTGGAGAGAAGGGTCTTGGAACCTTTGGAAAAGATCATTTCCAACATAAAAGGAGTGGAACACCTGCACAGTACGGCAATGAACGGGCAGGCGATGATCATTGTCCAGTTTTATGTAGGAGAGGATGTAGAGCGCTCCTATGTGAAACTGTATGACGAGCTTATCAAGAGCCAGCACATTTTCCCACAAGGGGTTTATCCCCCAATGGTAAAGACCCGTTCAATAGACGATGTTCCGATGCTGGCATTGACCTTATGGAGCGAAAAATACGATGATTTTCAGATTCGCCGGATTGCGGAGGAGGTTTCTTCGGATATCAAAAAAATTAAGGATGTGGCCGCTATCAAAGAGATCGGAGGGCGGCCAAGGGAATTGCGGGTAGTATTGGACAAGGATAAAATGGCGGAAAGCGGGGTAGACGCCTTGGGGATTATGCAAATGGTCCAGGCCAACAACGGCAGTACGCAATCAGGGAGCTTTGTGCAAAACGATACGGAATACCTGCTGACTACGGGACGGTTTCTATCTACTGCCGAAGATGTGGAAAACCTAGTGGTGGGCATCCATCAAAACAGCCCCGTTTATTTGAAACAGGTGGCCCAAATTCAGGACGGGCCCGGAACGCCCCAAAGTTATGTGTCGTTCGGATACAGCAAGAACAATGGGAATTATGCCGAAAACCCATCGGAATATCCTGCCGTAACTATTTCGATAGCTAAGGTTAAAGGTGCCGATGCCATGCAGATTTCGGAACAGATCTTGGCCAAGGTTGAAAACCTGAAACAAAATATTATTCCAGATGAAATTAATGTGGAGGTTACCCGTAATTATGGGGAAACGGCATCCGATAAAGTAAATGAACTGTTGTTCCACCTGTTCGTGGCCATTGTAGCCGTTACGGTTTTGGTAATGCTGGCCATGGGCTGGCGCGGGGGATTGGTGGTCTTCTTTTCCGTGCCGCTTACGTTTGCCCTGACCTTGTTCGCCTACTACATTTTGGGTTATACCCTGAATCGGATCACACTTTTCGCCCTGGTCTTTGTAGTCGGGATCGTAGTGGACGACAGTATCATCATCGCCGAAAATATGCACCGGCATTTCAAGATGAAACGTTTACCCTTCCGACAGGCCGCCATTTATGCGATCAATGAAGTAGGGAACCCGACCATTTTGGCAACTTTTACCGTAATCGCCGCGATCCTTCCGATGGCCTTTGTATCGGGGATGATGGGACCCTATATGAGCCCGATGCCTATAGGGGCCTCCATTGCGATGCTTTTGTCCCTTTTCCTGGCATTGACCGTTACGCCTTATCTGGGCTATCATTTACTACGGGAAAAAGACAAGCAAGATCATAGGGCGGAGCAAGGGTATGGAACGAGCCGCATATACAAGATCTACAATAAGTTGGAAATGCCATTATTGGACAGCCGTAAAAAACGATGGCTTGTCCTGGGGGTAATAATAATCTTGTTCCTGGGTTCGGTAACAATGTTCTTTACCCGGTCGGTAGCAGTGAAAATGCTTCCTTTTGATAATAAAAACGAGTTTCAGGTCGTAATCGATATGCCCGAGGGCACTACACTTGAGCGCACTTCCGCCGTTACCAGGGAAATTGCCCAACACCTGTCCACTATCCCAGAAGTAGTGAATTATCAAAATTATATCGGGACTTCCGCCCCGATTACCTTCAACGGATTGGTCCGTCATTACGATATGCGCGGGGGCAGTAATATGTCCGATATCCAAGTAAACCTCTTAGGAAAAAAGGAACGAAAGGACCAGAGTCACGATATTGCCAAGAGAATACGTCCAGGTGTCCGGGCCATAGCCGAAAAATACGGGGCCAATGTAAAGATTATTGAGGTCCCGCCAGGACCGCCGGTACTCTCCACCATTGTTGCCGAAATTTATGGACCCGACCACAAGGAGCAGATCAAAGTGGCCTATCAAGTTAAAGAAATTCTGAAAAATACGGATGATGTGGTGGATGTAGACTGGACAGTAGAAGATTCCCAAACCGGGTATCGATTGGAAATAGATAGGGAAAAAGCCATGCTCAACGGAATCGCTCCCCAGCAAATCGTAGGAAACCTGACCTACTTGCTACGGGAAACTCCCGTTTCAAACCTATATGACGAGACTTCGGCAAATCCTGTGGGGATCGTACTGGCCCTGGACGATAAGGATAAAAATGGGATCGAGGAAATCCAAAATCTGGAGGTCAAGGGATCGCAGGGGAATATGGTTCCGATAAAGGACCTGGTACGTGTAAAACAGGATACCCTACAAAAATCCATCAGTCGTAAGGATCAAAAAAGGGTGGTGTATGTAACGGCCGACATGGCAGGAGCCTTGGAAAGTCCGGTCTACGCAATATTGGGGATGGAAGAAAAATTAAATCAAATGGTACTTCCAAAAGGGTATTCCATCAATGAGCTGTACACCAGCCAACCGGAAAATGAGAATAATTTCACCGTGAAATGGGACGGGGAATGGCAAATTACGTTAGAAGTGTTCCGGGATCTGGGCATTGCCTTTATGGTGGTGGTCGTCATTATCTATATGCTGATCGTAGGCTGGTTCCAAGATTTTAAAACCCCTATTGTAATGATGTTGGCGATTCCGCTTTCCCTCATCGGGATCGTATTGGGACACTGGATCTTAGGGGCGTTCTTTACCGCTACCTCCTTTATCGGGATGATCGCCCTGGCCGGGATCATGGTCCGTAATTCGGTTTTGCTGATCGACTTTATCGAGATCCGACTGAGGGACGGGATACCTTTAAAACAAGCTATAATAGATGCGGGGGCGGTACGCACTACGCCCATTTTGCTTACTACGGGAGCGGTGGTGATCGGAGCGGCGGTCATATTGTTCGATCCGATCTTTCAAGGGTTGGCGATCTCACTTGTAGCGGGCGCGATCGTTTCCACCATCCTGACCTTGGTGGTGGTACCCCTTATCTATTATATCACGGAGCGTAAAAAATGGGAAAAATAAATTAAATAAAAACTCAAATAATTGTAATTATGAAAAACAGGATCGTTAGGGGCATAGCCGGGAGTTTTATTTTGGTCAGTCTAATTTTGGCCATTTATGTAGATCAGAACTGGCTTTGGCTTACCGCATTTGTAGGAGCAAATTTGTTGCAGTCCTCAATTACCAAATGGTGTTTATTGGAAGATATTTTAAAGAAATTTGGAATAAAGAATTGACTTTTTTGGATGGATTCATATTAAATTAAAAAGAA
>DATGQM010000361.1:0-5982 GCA_035304205.1 Arenibacter sp.
CAACTGCATGGCCGTAGTGGCCATCATGGCGGATGCCGCAAGGGCCACCCCATAAAAACCTGCAAAAGCGTAGGATGCCCAAATAGCACCGGCAAACAATAGCACGGTAGGGAAGGTAGAGATCATCCCTGTGGCCAGACCTGCAATAACATTGGTCCCGGCACCGGTACTCGATTTCTGCACTATCGCCAATACGGGCTTTGTGCCCAGACCGGTATAATATTCGGTAACGGAGGAAACCGCCCCTCCTACGATAAGACCTATTACGGTAGCATAAAATACCCTGATGGAAGAAATATCCTTTAATCCTTCCCCAAAAAATTCCATTTGCATGGTTGTGGGCAACATATACTTTACCAGGATAAAGGAAGCGATCAGGGTGAGTGCAATAGACACCCAGTTTCCTAGGTTCAGGGCTCCCTGTACTTGTTTTTCCTTGGCATCGTTATTTTTGATCTTCACCATCATAGTCCCGATAACGGAAAACAAAATTCCGAAACCGGCGATGGTCATCGGCAATAATATAGGTCCAATTCCTCCAAAGGCGTCATCTATAGCACCTCCCATATCCTTGATCACATAGTTCCCCAATACCATGGCGGCCAATACGGTCGCCACATATGAACCAAATAAATCGGCCCCCATGCCGGCAACGTCCCCTACATTGTCCCCCACGTTATCCGCAATGGTAGCCGGGTTACGGGGATCATCTTCAGGGATACCCGCTTCTACCTTACCTACCAGATCCGCACCAACATCGGCCGCTTTGGTATAAATTCCACCTCCGACCCTGGCGAACAGGGCGATGGATTCCGCACCCAATGAAAATCCGGCCAAAGTTTCGAGCACTACGGTCATATCCTCGGTGGAGGTCCAACTTCCGCCCATGAAATACTGGAACAATATTATAAATGCAGTAGTAAGTCCCAATACGGCCAAACCGGCAACCCCAAGGCCCATTACCGTACCCCCGCCAAAAGACACCTTTAAGGCCTGTGGCAAACTGGTACGTGCGGCCTGAGTAGTCCTAACATTGGTCTTGGTCGCTATTTTCATCCCCATATTCCCGGCGAGGGCAGAAAAGAAGGCCCCGAAAATAAAGGCTACCCCTATCAGGATATGGGTAGTGGGCACAATAAAGGATATTCCCGCCAAAACAATACTGGCACCAATAACAAAGAAGGTCAATAATCTATATTCGGCTTTAAGAAAGGCAAGGGCACCCTCATAGATATAATCCGAGATTTCCTTCATCTTTCCATCCCCGGCATCCTGTTTTAACACCCATGATCTTTTCACCGCCATAAAGGCCAGGCCGATCAATGCCATGATTATTGGCACGTAAATAATTATTGATTCCATTCGATTTGATTATTAGTTATAGATT
This sequence comes from Arenibacter sp., assembly GCA_035304205.1. Taxonomy (GTDB): domain Bacteria; phylum Bacteroidota; class Bacteroidia; order Flavobacteriales; family Flavobacteriaceae; genus Arenibacter. The sequence continues at coordinate 1,388 of DATGQM010000361.1, forward strand.
TTGAGGGGCAAAAGTAGTAAAATATGGGAGAATAAAAAAAGCAATATTATTAGTACAATATTGCTTCCTAAATTTTAATTGATCTATGCTTAATACTTTAAACTCACATCCTTAGCGGGCACGTCGCTATCCTTGAATCGCCGTATACATAGTTTCACGATTTCCTTGGCCTCTTCGCAGTTTCCCCAGCCCCCTACATCTACCTTCTTTTTCTCCAGATCCTTGTATACTTTAAAAAAGTGCTCTATCTCCTTTATCAGATGGGGATTGAGTTCGTACAGGTCGTTGATCTTGTTCCAGACCGGATCGGAGACCGGCACGCATATTATCTTTTCATCGGGCCCCTTTTCATCCGTCATATGGAAAACACCTATCGGTTTTACCTCCATGACGCATCCGGGGAAAGTAGCTTCCGTGACCAGGACCAGCACATCCAAGGCATCCCCGTCCAAGGCGAGGGTCTCCGGGATAAATCCATAATCCGCAGGATACATCATAGAGGAGAAGATCATCCTATCGTAACGGATCTTTTTTAGTTCAAAATCGTATTCATATTTGTTCCTGCTCCCTTTCGGTATTTCTATCAATACATCGAACGAGGTAATTTCATCAGTGTCCATAGGATAATTTTTATGCTTTCACAATATTTAATTGATGTTTCAATATAACCATTTAATTAAAGTAAAATAAAATAAAACCCCTAAAAATCGATTAAAAATAAAACCCGAAGGCCCCTGTTACCCCAAATGACCTGGCATCGGGAGCATCCAGGTAATTGCCCCTAAAATTAAAATCGATCCTTAATAATTTAAAAATATTGCCTATTCCGACCGAGTACTCCCAATACGGATCGCCGGAAGGAGCCATAAGCGGAATATTGGCAGGGGCGCTCAGCAATTTGTTGGCTTCGGACAGTTCTCCCCAGACCCCCCTTATCCCTACAATCTCCCGTAAATTCCATTTCCGTATCCCGGGGATCCTGGAAAAGATCCGTCCATTAAAATTATGCTCCAAATGCACCGAGGCATAGGTATCTGTTACGAATTCATAAAAATCAAGATTTGAAAAGGTATTGTATACCGAGAAAAAGGTCTGGTTCCCGGGAACGGGACTCAAAAGCCCCAATGGCACTTCGCCAAATGTCCTTCCTATTTCCACGGTGCTCAACAACCTGCCAAAGCCGCCCAGCTGCCAGGGCTGGGTGTAGCTGAACTGTAGCTTTTTATAATCAAAATCGCTTTCCAGGATGTCCTTTACCCCATTGGTATAGGAAAGGAAAAGCGTGCTGTAATTATCATTGATGTCCCTTCTTTCCACCCCATTGCCGATCGTTCTTTTTCCCGGGGTATAGATCAGCATGGTATTGATGTCGAACTGTTTGATCTCGGAAGAGATACCAGTGGGCGATGTAGGATCTATATAGTCCAGGTTGAACGCATCAGGGAGGGCAGAGCTCAGTGTCCTAAAGGAACTGCCGACCCCGATCCTTAGATTGGTCACGGGTTCCATTTCCAGATTGAAGGTACTTAGATTGATATTGGTCAACCGATCATTGGAACCCACGGTAAATACCGAGGAGGAGGCCAAACTTCTGCCCAGCACGTCATTGGTGGCCGTTAAGCTAAGGCCCAACTGCTCCACATCCCTACGGTTGCCCCCGGAAATGATAAACCTACTTTTCCTGTCCACCAAAAATTTGGCAGATATCCCATATTTAAATTTATCGTCCCCAAAGCCATAGGCCGTGTACCCTTCCAACCGCCAGGGGTCGTTCTGTCCAAAATATGTCCTGGCACCGGCCCTAATTCGGACACCCTCGGCCTCGTTATACCCGAAGACACTGAACACTTGTCCCAGGTCTACGTTCCACTTATCGATTTCCACATAACCGGACCCCAGGATACTTACCAGATTGTAATAGGTCTGAAACTTGGGGACCGTCTTCAAGGTATCCAACATTTTATAGATTCCCTTTTCATCGCTGTTCAGGGCTTCCAGACGATTGGCTTCCCAAAATGCATCGTCCTTGTTCAGGACCAGGGGATCGTAGGGATCCGACTTCTTTTTATAAAACTCCGGAGACCTTGCCCGATCAAAGACATAATGGTCGTAAACAGTAGTCCGTTTACCATATACCCCCCTGGAATCCTCCTTTTTATTAAAACTAAAATCGGAGAGCATATAATCCCTGGTCAATAGGAATACGGAATCGTTCAACACTTCAAATTCCTGTTCTATATAAATTTCCTTTACCCAGTTAATATTGGCGCTTTTGGTAACCGCCATATTGATGTTCTTTACGGCATAGGTGGTATCATTGACCCAAAAATTCCCCTTAAAGGTCAGTTCGTTTTTCCGTCTGGGGTAGTAAACAATATTGTAGCACCATTTATTATCGATATAGGCACTATCGGACAATACATAGTTATAGGTATCCACCCCCGTTGTGGATAGCGGACTTGTAAAGCTCTTATCAAAAAACTTCAGATAATTATCATAGATATCATAGTCGGAGTACAGGTCCGCAATAAAGGCTAAAAGTGCCTGGTTGTTACTAAAACCCGAATTTTTGCTGCCCAATACATCCTCTTTGGCCAATTTGGAAACATTGTCCCCATATACTTTGGAGCGGGTCTCGTTCAAAAATATGGGCAGATAGGTCTTCCCGGTTATCCGGGAAGTGTCCAGATCGTCAAATACGAACTCCAGTCCCCTAAATACCCTGCTTTTCATCAGGGCACTGTCTATGGTATTTAGGTCGAACTCTATCTTTTCATATTTATCGTATTGGTACTGCTTGAACATATGCAGTCCGTTCTTCCGTTTTTTGGCCCATATTTTTTTAAGGATATCTATGGCCGGATTATTTTTTTTGTCCGTTTTCCCAACATACACCACTACTTCGTTCAGCTGTTCGCTCGCTTCCTGCAAAACGATACGCATATCCACAGTTACCCGGGACGTAAGCGTTATCTCCTGGGATTCATAACCGATGAACGAGATCAATAATATAGCATGGCTGTTCCCCGATTCCATATAGAACCGGCCGTTATCATTGGTGATAGTACCCTCCGTGGAATTCTTGAAGAGTACATTGGCAAAAGCAACGGGTTCACCCTCGGCATCCAATACAATTCCGCCCACCTTGGTCTGGGAAATAGCGATCTGCACCATTCCCAATAATAGAAATAACAGGATTTTTCTCATGGTCTTATCTGTAGAGCCTACTTATATAGAGTTTACTCCGAAAACTCAAGCTAAAAAGTTAAAGAGTAAAAAAGTCAATAATTAAGGTTTTCATTATTATGCATATCGCTAAAAATCAATATTCTAAAAACAGGTGTAGGTTTATTTTTTGTTGAATTAAATCTAAAACTACTTTTCAGAACGGAACTCAATATTGTGACATAACGTCAAAAAGAAATATAAATTCTGAGTGCGCCGTCCTATTTTTAAAACTAAGCTATAAAGTAAAAGCTTCGTCGACGATACATATACGCCAACGAAGCTTAGACAGGCATTAAAGTAACGTATGGCTTATGATTTATACATTACTTTTTTCACAGCCTTGATAACATCTTCGTGGTTTGGCAGCCATTCCGCCAAAAGCACTGGTGAATAGGGCGCCGGGGTATCGGCCGTGTTTATTTTGGCTATTGGCGCATCCAAATAATCAAATGCGTTGGCCTGTACATGATAGGTAATCTCGGTAGCTACGTTCCCGAAGGGCCAAGCTTCCTCCAAGATCACCAATCTATTGGTTTTCTTGACGGATTTTAATATTGCTCCATAATCCAAAGGTTTTACGGTACGCAGGTCTATGATCTCTATACTGATATTTTCTTTGGCCAATTCCACTGCCGCCTTGTCCGCTTCCTTTATGATCTTCCCAAAGGAGACCACGGTAACATCCGTACCTTCTCGCCTAATATCCGCCACGCCCAAGGGAATGGTATATTCTTCTTCCGGAACCTCCCCCTTGTCCCCGTACATCTGTTCGGATTCCATAAAGATAACGGGATCGTTGTCCCTGATGGCCGCTTTAAGCAATCCCTTGGCATCCTTTGGGTTGGAAGGAACCACCACCTTTAAACCAGGGCAGTTGGCATACCAACTTTCAAAGGCCTGGGAATGCGTAGCCCCCAATTGGCCCGCTGAAGCGGTAGGTCCCCGAAAGACGATCGGACAATTGAATTGCCCCCCGGACATTTGTCTGATCTTTGCGGCATTATTTATAATCTGATCGATTCCTACCAAAGCAAAATTAAAAGTCATAAACTCGATTATGGGCCTATTGCCGATCATAGCGGAACCAACTCCGATCCCCGAAAAACCAAGCTCCGAGATGGGTGTATCTATTACCCTTTCCGGTCCAAACTCGTCCAACATTCCCTTAGAGGCCTTATAGGCCCCATTGTATTCCGCAACTTCCTCTCCCATTAAATAAACGGACTCGTCCCTTCTCATTTCCTCGGACATTGCTTGCTGAATGGCCTCCCTAAACTGTATTGTCTTCATCTGTAACTGGAATTCTTTTGTTATCATTCTAAAAGTGCAAGCAAAAATAGGGAATTTATATATCAATTCTAAACGGT
>DATGQM010000362.1:0-4799 GCA_035304205.1 Arenibacter sp.
TGGGGCCTATATAGAGAATGATAATATAATTATAAAAATAGATAACAATACCATGGAGATGAGCACGGATACAATTGCCCTGGAAGGAAAACATAATTTAAAGAATACCATGGCAGCAGCCATAACCGCCAAATTAATTGGTATAAGAAAGGAAACCATACGGAGGAGCATTGCTGATTTTCAGGGGGCGGAACATCGGTTGGAGAAGGTGCTGAAAATCCATCATGTGCAATATGTCAACGATTCCAAGGCGACCAACGTAAATGCCGTTCATTATGCCTTGGACAGTATGAAGACCCCAACGGTTTGGATCGTGGGGGGAGTGGATAAGGGGAACGATTACAAACAGTTGATGCCCCTGGTACGCGAAAAGGTAAAGGCGATCATCTGTCTGGGATTGGACAATTCCAAGATCAAGGAAGCCTTCGGGAATGTAGTGGATATTATGGTGGAGACCTATGATATGGAGGAAGCGGTGAAAGTGGCCTATAAGATAGCCGAAAGGGGGGATACCGTTTTATTGTCCCCTGCCTGCGCCAGTTTCGACCTATTTAAAAATTATGGGGATCGGGGAGATCAGTTTAAAGCAGCAATTAAAAAATTATAGCCTGTGTCGGAATTTTTGAACAAGATCAATGGGGATAAAGCTATTTGGGCAGTTGTTGCCCTCTTGGCGTTATTTTCTTTTTTACCGGTCTATAGCGCCAGTAGTAACCTCGTATATGTGGTAGGGAGCGGTACGACTATGGGGTATCTGGTAAAGCATGCCCTGCTTCTATTGATGGGTTTTGGTATTATTTATGGCGTGCATAGGATCCCTACCCATTTCTTTAAGGGGCTTTCCCTGATCGCTATGCCGGTGGTACTGCTCTTGTTGCTCTATACCCTTGCCCAGGGCAACGTCATAGATGGGGCCAATGCCAGTAGGTGGATCCATATTCCAATTGTGGGGGTTACTTTTCAGACCTCCAATCTGGCATCCGTGGTATTGATGATCTATGTGGCCAGATATTTGACGAAGATAAAGGATAGGGCCATTACTTTTAAGGAGAGTATTTTACCGCTTTGGATACCGGTATTTTTGGTTGTCGCCCTTATTTTGCCCGCCAACTTTTCTACGGCCGCGATCATTTTTTCCATGGTCTTGTTATTGTGTTTTATAGGGGGATATCCCTTTCGATATTTATTGGGGATCGTAGGCACGGGAATCTTGGCGTTGACCCTCTTTGTGCTTACCGCCAAGGCGGTGCCGGACCTGTTTCCCAATAGGGTGGATACCTGGATGAACAGGATCGAAAGCTTCGCCGATCCGGCGGATACCGAGGCCGATTATCAAATTGAGAAGGCCAAGATCGCGATCGCCACCGGGGGAATTATGGGCAATGGGGCCGGTAAGAGCGTAATGAAGAATTTTTTGCCACAGAGCTCCTCCGATTTTATCTATGCCATCATAGTCGAGGAATATGGATTGCTGGGAGGCTTTGTATTGATGTTCTTTTATCTGCTATTGCTGTTCAGGATCGTTGTGGTTGCCAATGGCAATGGTACGGTCTTTGGAAAATTGCTGGTGTTGGGCGTAGGGCTCCCGATAGTTTTTCAGGCCATGATCAATATGGCGGTTGCCGTAGAGCTCTTTCCGGTAACGGGACAGACCCTTCCCCTGATAAGTAGCGGAGGCACCTCTAGTTGGATGACCTGCCTGGCCATTGGAATTATACTCAGTGCCAGCAATAAGGACATAACTGCCGGAACGGTAGAATTGGATGATAATAACCCTTTGGAAGTATTAAGTGGGCAACTATAGGTTTATATTTTCCGGGGGAGGGACAGGGGGACATATTTACCCCGCCATTGCCATTGCCAATGCTTTGAAAAACAAGTATCCGGATGCCGAATTTTTGTTCGTGGGGGCCAGGGATAGGATGGAAATGGAAAAAGTACCGCAGGCCGGATACAAAATAGAAGGTTTGTGGATCAGTGGGTTGCAGCGGAAACTGACCCTAAAGAATTTAATGTTTCCCTTTAAAGTGATCAGTAGTTTGATAAAGGCGACCAAAATAGTGAAAAGATTCAAGCCGGACGTAGTTGTGGGTACCGGCGGTTTTGCCAGTGGTCCCTTATTACGGATAGCTTCGGGAAAGGGAATTCCCTGTGTGCTACAGGAACAGAACTCCTATGCCGGGATAACGAATAAGCTCCTGGCGGCCAAGGTGGAGAAAATATGTGTGGCCTATGACGGCATGGAAGATTTTTTCCCTGCCCATAAAATTGTGAAGACGGGAAATCCCGTAAGGAGCGACCTCCTTTCCCTGGGGGGGCAAAGGGAAGAGGCTTTTGGGTTTTTTAAACTGGCATCGGGGAAGTCCACCTTATTGGTGCTGGGGGGCAGTTTGGGAGCACGCCGGATAAATGAATTGATCGAGACGAAATTGCCGTTGTTCAAGGAGTTGGGGATCCAACTTATTTGGCAGTGCGGGAAACTGTACCATAGGGAATACAAAAAATACGATGGTCCGGAGGTAAGGGTATGCGCTTTTTTAGATCGGATGGACCTTGCCTACAATGCGGCAGATGTGATTATCTCCAGGGCGGGAGCGGGTTCGGTTTCCGAATTATGTATTGTGGGGAAACCAGTAATCTTTATCCCTTCCCCCAATGTGGCTGAAGACCACCAGACAAAGAATGCCAATGCCCTGGTAGCAAAGGGGGCATCGCTCCTGATCAGGGAAAGGGACCTGGACAGTGAGTTCGATAACGTTTTTTCGGATTTGATGCAAACAAAGGACAAGCGTGAAGATCTGAGTGCCAATATTAAAAAATTGGCTATGCCTAACGCAACAAAGAATATAGTAAGGGAAATAGAGAAATTGTTATTAAAACAAACGTCGGGGCACGGGAACGATCGGGAAGTATGAACATAAAGGATATACATAGCGTCTATTTTATCGGTATTGGAGGTATCGGTATGTCCGCCCTTGCCCGATATTTTCATTTTATCGGAAAGAACGTTTCGGGTTATGACAAGACTCGTACCCCTTTGACCGAAGAGCTGTCCGAATTGGGAATCGATGTCCATTATCGGGACGATATAAATTTGGTTCCCAAGACCTGCTTGGATCCAAAATCGACCTTGGTGGTCTATACGCCGGCAGTACCGGTAGATCATGCGGAGTATAATTATTTTATGGAACATGGCTTTTCGGTACGGAAACGTTCGGAAGTACTGGGAACGATCACCAACGATACCTTTTGTTTTGCGGTGGCCGGTACCCACGGGAAAACTACGACTTCCTGTATCCTGGCCCATCTGTTAAAGGAAACGGGAACGCCCTTGATGGCATTTTTAGGGGGAATATCAGAGGATTTCAACAGTAATTTTTTGTTGGAAGGGACGGAATATTCTGTGGTGGAAGCCGATGAGTTTGATCGCTCGTTCCTTCGGCTATCCCCCTCTATCGCCTGTATCACCTCTATGGATGCAGATCATCTGGATATATATGGGAACAGGGAAGAACTGGTGAACTCGTTCCGCGATTTTGCAAAAAGGATAAAGCCCGGAGGGAAGCTTTTTGTCCGTAATGGATTGCCCTTGGAAGGGATTACCTATGGTATTGAGGATGATGCCGATTATTGTATTATCAATATCGGTATAGATAAGGGGGCGTACTTATTTGATATAAGGACCCCGGAAGCTACGATCAAGGATGTGCGGTTCCAGAAACCGGGACACCACAATCTGTTAAACGGGCTAGTGGCCTTTGCCATGGCCATGCAGACCGGTTCCGAACCACGGTCGCTTGCCCATGCGCTAGGAACCTTTAAAGGGGTGCAAAGACGTTTTTCATATCAAATAAAAAGGGACGATCTTATCTATATAGATGACTATGCCCATCATCCAACAGAGATAGCGGCGGTATTCCAGGCCGTGTCCGAAATGCATCCCGGAAAAAAGGTGTTAACGGTCTTTCAACCGCATTTGTTTTCCAGGACAAGGGACTTTATAACGGAATTTGCCCATAGCCTATCCTTGTTCGATAGCTTATTGTTATTGGATATTTACCCGGCAAGGGAAAAACCTATCGAAGGGGTAACTTCCCAATGGTTATTGGAGAAGGTGTCGGGGCCGAATAAAAAACTGGTGGAAAAATCACAGCTCATAGCGGAGATAAAAAGACAGGCACCGGAAGTATTGATAACAATGGGTGCCGGGGATATCGGTTTGGAGGTACTAAAAATAAAAACGGAACTGCAATGAAAATCAATCGGAATTTTATAAAAATAGGGATCTTGTCGCTAGTCGTAGCAAGTCTTTATGCATTTTCCAACATCAGGAACGGCCATAGGAAAATTGAAAATGTCCAGATCGAATTCGTAGGTGACCAAAATCTCTATATAACCCAAGAAATGGTTAATAAATTGTTGATACTAAGTTATGGGGACCTGGGAAACCTACCTAAAGAAAATATAGTTTTGAATACTATGGAAAAGGCCATAGAGGCTAATGATATGGTAAAAAGTGCCCAAGTTTATTTCACTGTGGACGGAAATCTGATGGCCAAGGTCGCACAGCGTAAACCAATCGGAAGAGTTGAGGGAATTAGCAGTTTTTATGTGGATGAGGATGGATTGCGTATGCCTTTTTCCAAACTCCATTCCGCCAGGGTGCCCATAATTACGGGAAAGATAACGGAAAATTCATTAAGGGAGGTACATAGGATCTTAACCTATGGCAATTCGGATGAGTTCCTAAAAAAAAATATCATAGGGGTCCATGTTACGGAGGAAGAAAAATATCAGCT
>DATGQM010000363.1:0-5234 GCA_035304205.1 Arenibacter sp.
TTGTTCGTAGATTACAGCTACTTTATCAAATATTAGGTACAGTATTTGCCATAGATTAGTATAGATTTACTATTTTTAAAGTTGAAAGGATATTATATGGACGATAATTTTTCCCCTAGAGTTAAAGATGTAATTGCCTACAGTAAGGAAGAAGCCCTAAGATTGGGGCACGACTTTATTGGGACAGAGCATCTATTATTGGGATTACTACGGGATGGCAACGGGAAGGCCATCAGCATTTTGGATGCATTGGATGTGGATTTAGATCACCTGAGAAGAAAAGTTGAGATATTGAGTCCGGCCAATCCCAATACGGGCAATGTGCAAAAGGACAAAAAGAACCTGCACCTTACCCGTCAGGCCGAACGGGCCTTGAAAACCACTTTTTTGGAGGCGAAATTATTTCAGAGCTCCTCCATCAATACAGCGCATTTATTGCTCTGCATCCTACGGAACGAGAACGACCCCACCACAAAATTGTTACATAAACTAAAAGTGGACTATGATGGGGTAAAAGAACAATTCAAATCTATGATTACGAGCGATGACGATTATATAGACCCCCCTACTTCGCAATCGTTTCCAAGCGATTCCGACGAGCCCGGCGAGGAGAAGGAAGGAATGTTCGGATCCAATGCCGGGGCCAAGGGAAGTAAAAAATCAAAAACACCGGTTTTGGACAATTTCGGGCGCGACCTGACCAAGATGGCGGAAGAGAATAGGCTGGATCCAGTGGTAGGGCGGGAAAAGGAAATCGAAAGGGTCTCCCAGATCCTCAGCCGAAGGAAAAAGAACAATCCGTTGCTCATCGGGGAACCCGGGGTGGGCAAGAGTGCGATAGCCGAGGGCCTAGCCCTTAGGATCATCAATAAAAAGGTATCCAGGATCTTGTACAACAAACGTGTGGTTACCCTGGACCTTGCCTCCTTGGTGGCCGGTACCAAATATCGGGGCCAGTTTGAGGAACGTATGAAAGCGGTAATGAACGAATTGGAAAAGAACAATGATGTTATTCTGTTTATCGATGAGATCCATACCATTGTCGGTGCCGGTGGGGCAACAGGAAGCCTGGACGCTTCCAATATGTTCAAGCCCGCCCTGGCAAGAGGGGAGATCCAATGTATAGGTGCCACCACTTTGGACGAATACAGACAGTATATCGAGAAGGACGGCGCACTGGAAAGACGTTTTCAAAAAGTGATCGTAGAGCCTACCTCGGTGAACGAAACCATTGAGATACTTAAGAACATTAAATCAAAGTACGAAGATCACCACAACGTGATCTATACGGACGAAGCCATTATAGCCTGCGTAAAATTAACGAACAGGTATATGACGGACAGGTTTCTGCCGGACAAGGCGATAGACGCCCTGGACGAGTCGGGATCCCGGGTCCATATCGTGAACATGGACGTGCCAAAGCAGATCCTGGAACTGGAAAAACAGCTGGAAGACGTACGGGAACTAAAAAATACCGTAGTAAAAAAGCAGAAATACGAAGAGGCCGCCAAACTGCGCGATGACGAAAAGAGAATCGAGAAGGATCTGGCAATTGCCCAGGAAAGATGGGAGGAAGATAGCAAGCTCCACAAAGAAACGGTGACCGAGGACAATGTGGCCGATGTGGTATCCATGATGAGCGGAATCCCCGTTAACAGGATCGCCCAGACCGAAAGCAACAAATTGGCCAAGTTGCCCCAGTTGATCAAGGGCAATGTAATAGGACAGGATGAAGCGGTGGCCAAAGTAGCAAAGGCGATACAGCGTAACCGTGCAGGATTAAAGGACCCCAATAAGCCCATTGGGTCCTTCATCTTCCTAGGACAGACCGGGGTGGGCAAGACCCAGCTCGCCAAAATCCTGGCCAAGGAACTGTTCGATTCCGAAGATGCCCTGGTACGGGTGGATATGAGCGAGTATATGGAGAAATTCGCGATTTCCCGACTCGTTGGTGCCCCTCCGGGATATGTAGGTTATGAGGAAGGTGGGCAGCTGACGGAAAAAGTACGGCGCAAACCTTATTGCGTCATCCTTTTGGACGAGATAGAAAAGGCACACCCGGACGTTTTTAATATGTTGCTACAGGTATTGGACGATGGATTCCTGACCGACAGTCTGGGCAGACGGATCGACTTTAGGAATACGATCATTATCATGACCTCGAATATCGGTGCCCGACAGATCAAGGATTTTGGACAGGGAGTCGGTTTTGGGACTTCCGCAAAAAAGGCCCAAGCCGATACACACCAGAAAAGTGTAATTGAAAATGCCCTTAAAAAGGCGTTTGCACCCGAATTCCTGAACAGGATAGACGATGTCGTCGTATTTAACGCCCTGGAAAGGGAACACATACACAAGATCATAGATATTGAACTGAAAAAGCTGTTCGCAAGGATAGAGGATATTGGCTACCATCTCAATCTTACGGAGAAGGCCAAGGACTATATCGCGGAAAAAGGCTTCGACATACAGTATGGGGCCAGACCGTTAAAAAGGGCGATCCAGAAATACATCGAGGATGCCCTTGCGGAAGAGATCGTCAATTCAAAATTGGAGGAAGGCGATACCATCTATATGGATCTGGACGATACCAAGGAAGAACTTACGATCAAGATCAACAAGGCCGAAAAATCGTCCAAGACCTAATAGGGGTCGGCATTGGGATAAAAAGGGAGTAGCAAACAGCTACTCCCTTTTTTTATTAATCCCAACATACCTGTAGGAAATAAAATACAACCCTATATTTTATTATCCATATGAACGATTAATATGTCTTTAATCTAATAATTTACAAAATCGAAGGGCATAATTATACTTTCGTCTTAGACACACTATATAAAATTACGGAAAATGAAAGTTGGACGACCCAAGAAAACGATAATCGTAAGGGAATATCAATTGGAAATCGGAACAGTGCAGGTATTCGACGATTATATGATTACCAATTTTGATGAAGGCATCACCATAACTATGGACCGGATGTTCCAAATCCTTGGAATAATGGAAATCCATTTTAGAAATAAGAGTTTTGGATATATCAGTCTTAGAAAAAATTCCTTTGCCATCGACCCCATGATCTACAATCAGTTGCGGGAAATCCATAACCTAAGGGCCTATGCCGTGGTTTCCATCAAGGAAATAGACATGCACAACTTTCATATAGAAAAACTTTTTTACAAGAAACCGATGAAATTCTTCATCGACCAGGACAATGCCCTGACTTGGATCAAAAGACGGATTAAATCCACCAAAATAGTTTAATAAACCCCCGATCCCCTTGCAGAAATTTTAAGACAGCCAGACTATTCCTGTCCGACTTCTTCCTCCGGGGCCTGAAATAAGTCGAGGAACGCCTTCCCCAGATGTGCCAGGATATCGCTGGCTATCAGGGACTGAAAACCACATTCCCCGATCGCAATGTCCGCTGCCCGTCCATGAAGAAACACCCCGAAGATCGTTGCATCCAAGGGCGAATATCCCTGTGCGATCAAACCACATATGACCCCCGTCAGCACATCCCCACTGCCCCCAGTGGCCATACCGGGGTTGCCCGTGGTATTTATATATCCCATATCCGCATGAACGGTAAGGGTATGCGCTCCCTTGATTACTAGGATACAATCATATTTTTTAGAGAATTCCCTCGCCTTTTTCAATTTATCAAAATCGTCCTCCCATTCCCCTATCAAGCGTTTCAACTCTTTAGGATGGGGCGTCAGCACCGTTTTAGGTGGTAGAAGTAGGAGCAGGTCGGGATGTAGGGAGAGTATATTGAGTCCGTCCGCATCGATCACCAAAGTCGATTTATTGCCCTTTAAAAATTCTTTAAAAGCCGCTACGCTAGCAGGTGCCGTGCCCATTCCCGTTCCGATCCCTATTACATCGGGCGCTACGGAAAAATCTATTTCCCCGATTTCCCGTTCTCCCTTGTCCGTAATGACCATGGCTTCGGGAAAACCGGTTTGCAGGGGCAGATACCCACACTGGGGCACATAGGCCGTTACCAACCCACATCCGGCGTGCAGACTTCCCTTGGAGGCTAAAATTACGGCACCGATCTTCCCATAACTCCCCCCGATTATGAGTACATGCCCATAGGTCCCTTTATGGGAGAATTTTTCCCTTGGCCTATAAAGAGCGAGTATTTCCGGCTTTCCGATAAGGTGGTGATCCGAGGGGGCCGTCTGGAGAAACTCCCTGTCCAGGCCAATATCCAATACTTCCCAATGATCTACATAAATTCCTGTTCCCGGTAGAAAGAACACCAGTTTCGGCCCTTGAAAACTAAGCACGTAACTGGCCCGGACCACGGCCCGGGCGTCGGGAACCCCCTGATCCATAAACAGGCCGGAGGGAATATCGATGGATAAAATAAAAGCCTTTGAACGGTTCAGGTGCCGGATCAGATCGGCAACCCAAGTATCCGGCTCCCTATTGAGTCCGATCCCAAAAATGGAATCTACAACGATATCCTCCTTTCCTATGGCCGGGAATTCCGATTCCGGATCAAAAAAGTCGGGCCAAATCCCTTCTTCCTTCAATCGATCCAGGTTGATCAAAAAGTCCTTGGACCGTTGCTTACTAAAATCGATCACATAGACCGCTATATCATAAGCGTGTTGCCTTAAATGTCTGGCAAGGACCAGACCGTCGCCCCCATTATTACCGACCCCACAAAAAATATGGATCTTTACTTGTGCTCCCTGCATCCGGGAGTGCATCCAGTCAAAAATCCGAACACCGGCCCGTTCCATTAGTTCCGTACTACTTATCCCCTGTCTCTCCAATGTGATTTTATCAGCATCGTATATCCCTTTGGTATTTAAAATCTTCATATTATAAATTTAATGGATAAAAATAGGTTCATCTCGAAAGTCAAAAGCCAAAAGCCAAAAGCCAAAAAATTAGACTTCCCACAATATGTTATGTTTCTGAAAATCAGTATTTCAAAAAAATACGGAAATCGATTTTTTTATTGAATAAAAACCAAAACAACTTTTCAGAGTGGACTTAAAATTGATGATTCGATAAAAATTCATTTAAACGTTTGAAAGAGCAATCAAAAATACTACATTTGGTTCTTAATTATTATAATGGCCCTGATTAAATCGGACATAAACTTATTCAACCCACCATCGATCAATGGTTGTACCGCTATTACCGCTATCGGTACCATCACCCCTTTGGGGTAAGCTACTACATATACGTCCGTTATCATTATTTTTTTATAAATC
>DATGQM010000364.1:0-2472 GCA_035304205.1 Arenibacter sp.
TTTAGCTTGAGTTTCGGAGTAAACAAATTATTTAAACAATTCATAGAAAATTTATTCAACACCATTATATTAATTTAAACTCCATTTAAAATGAAAAAAGTAAGTACATCCATTACAATTTTGGCCCTGGGATTTTTAACGTTTGGTGCCATGTCCTGCAAGGAAGCCGAAAAGGGATCCGTTAAGACGGAAGTCGGTGTTTCTGCCCAAGGCAACGTTGGGGACCAAGAAACCTCCGAGGCCGGAACGATCATTGATAGTTATTTAACGTTAAAGGATGCCTTGGTAGCGGATAGTCAGGAACAGGCCGCAAAGGCGGGGGAAGTCATGGCAAAAAACGTATCTGAATTTGATCTGGGAGCCGTTGATGCATCCAAACGTGCGGGCTTGGAACAGATCATAGCTACGGCCAAGGAAAAATCGACCCAAATTGCCAAAAGCGATATCGCCGAACAAAGGGAACATTTTGAGGGCCTAAGTGCCAGCTTGGTGGATTTTGTAGCGATAACAGGTACGCCTATTACCTTGTACCAACAATTTTGCCCCATGTACAACAACGATAAGGGCGGTATGTGGGTCAGTGCGGTCAAGGCCATTAAGAACCCATATTTTGGAAGCGGTATGCTGAATTGCGGTTTTGTACAAAAGGAAATAAACTAGTACTGCTTTTAGAACTAGTTGTCGACCCTAGGTTCTAGCCTAGGGCGATAACTTTTCGGACAGAAGCGATAGGTTCCCCAATTGTTTGTAAATTAAGGGAGTAAAAATATTTTCCTTAAAAAGGATGTTATGAAAAAAAAGATTATGACACATACCTATAAAATTTTCGGAATGACCTGTAATGGCTGTAGAAGCCATGTGGAAGAGACATTGAAGCAGGTGGCAGGGGTTACGGAAGTCTCGGTGGACCTGGAAAAGGCGGAGGCCGTAATAAGTATGGCCAGCCATATCGAAATAGAAACCCTCCAGAACGCCCTGCAAAAGGACGGTGGCCGTTATAGTATTGCTATGCCGGGCGAAAAACCGCCCCATCACCACCATACTCCCGTAAAAGCACCCAAAGGCACAGGTACCGGAACTTTTTATTGCCCCATGCACTGTGAGGGCGAGAAGACCTATGACAAACCAGGTGATTGCCCTGTCTGTGGAATGGACCTAGTGGAGGAAGTGAAAGCGGACACCTATATAGCCACTCAGTACACCTGTCCCATGCATCCGGAAATAATTAGGGATGAACCCGGGGATTGCCCTATCTGTGGTATGGACCTGGTTCCGGTTAAAGCCGATCTTTCCGCAGAGGAGAAGAATTATAAAAAGCTGCTCCGGAAATTTTGGATCGCAGGTGTATTTACCCTCCCCATTTTTGTGATCGCCATGTCCGAGATGATCCCCAATAATCCACTGTATGGGATAATGTCTATAAAATATTGGAACTGGATCCAATTGGCGCTCTCCATTCCCGTAGTTTTTTATGCTACGTGGATGTTCTTTGAAAGGGCCTATCGCTCTATAAAAACTTGGAACCTCAATATGTTTACCCTAATCGGTATCGGAGCGGGGATCGCTTGGTTGTTCAGCGTTTTTGGGATGCTCTTTCCCGATATATTTCCCGATCAATTTAAGACCCATGACGGCACGGTACATGTATATATTGAAGCCGCCACCGTTATCCTGACCTTGGTTTTGCTGGGGCAATTATTGGAGGCACGGGCACATAGCAAGACCAACAATGCCGTAAAGGAGTTATTAAAATTGGCACCCAATAAAGCTGTTAGGGTGGTAAATGGCGAGGAAGAGACCATATCCATAGATAAGATCAAGATAGGCGACCTGCTTAGGGTAAAGCCAGGGGAAAAAATACCTGTGGACGGTGCGATCCACGAAGGCAGTAGTTCCATAGACGAATCCATGATTAGCGGGGAACCTATTCCTGTGGACAAGACCGTAGGGGATACTGTAAACTCCGGGACCATTAATGGGAAGCAATCCTTTATTATGGTAGCCCAAAAAATTGGTTCCGACACCCTCCTTGCCCAGATTATCGATATGGTGAACAAGGCCAGTAGGAGTCAGGCCCCGATACAAAAACTGGCGGATAGGATTTCGGCATATTTTGTGCCGATAGTGGTACTTATTTCCGTGATTACTTTTATAGTTTGGGCCGTGGTGGGACCAGAACCGGCTTATGTATTCGCACTGGTAAATGCCATAGCTGTCCTTATTATTGCCTGTCCCTGTGCCTTGGGATTGGCTACGCCCATGTCCGTTATGGTAGGGGTGGGGAAAGGGGCCCAGTCGGGCGTGCTGATAAAAAATGCGGAAGCCTTGGAAAGAATGGATAGGATAGATACCCTTATCATAGACAAGACAGGTACCATCACCGAAGGAAGGCCTTCCGTAGAAAGTGTAGGGAGTTCTTCCCCCGATTATACCGAAGATCAAATACTTCAATTTATCTATTCCCTCAACAGC
>DATGQM010000365.1:0-4170 GCA_035304205.1 Arenibacter sp.
GGGGAATGCCCTATATGGCTTCGTAATCTTAAAGGAGACGGGGGAATCCCGTAACCATGACAACCTGAGAAACGAGATCAACCAAAGTATTACGGAGCGTATCGGCGCCATTGCCAAGCTAGATAAGATACAGTTTACCAGTGGCCTACCAAAAACCCGTTCGGGGAAAATCATGCGGCGTATCCTCCGTAAGATCGCCAGTAACGAATTGGATAATTTAGGGGATACCAGCACCCTTCTGAACCCGGAAGTGGTAAATGAGATCAAGGACAATGTACTGAAATAACATTCCTAAGTCGCATATTTATTGGGGCATTGCCACTTTATAGAAAATATAAAGTGGCACGTGCTTTCCGCTATATCTTTTTTATGAAAAAATAAAAAAGGATGCCGCTGCAATCACTAATGCAGGGTTTGGGTCTGAAATCTGTAGCCCAGAACGGATTATTGTCGGTTACACCCTCCGGTCTGCTCTTGCAGGCAGACCCCCTCCCTCAAGGGAGGAATTTAAATAGTGCCCTGATTAAACTTCAGATCTTCATCTGCCTACCGCAAATCCCACATCTCACATCTCAATACTTTGTACTTTGTACTAAATACTTCGCACTAAATCTACTCCGGATACTTATAAAAATCAATAATGAAACAGCCCCACAAACCGAAAAACCGATAAATAATGGAACGGAGGTCGCCGTTATAAAACTACCGATATAAGTGGCGATGGGAATTGCGATCAAGGTAGAGACAAAGCCGGTAAGCGCAGATCCGATACCAGCTATATGGCCGATCGGTTCCATGGCAATGGCCCTTAGGTTCCCGAAAAGAAAACCCAAGGTAAAAAATTGCATGGCCAGGAAAGCGATCAATACCCAAAGATTGGGGTTGCTCGTATTCCAGAACAGGGCCACATACGTAACCGAAATGGCGCAAAACAAAGTCAGGGCAATAAAGGCTAGCCTTCTCATTCCCAATTTAACCACCAAGGTCCCGTTTAACAAGGTGGAGAGTCCCACCGAAATTGCCAATCCCGCAAAAATTAATGGAAAATCGTCCGCCAATCCGTACTGATTTTCGAATATCTGTTGGGCGGCGCTCAAATAGACCATAAAGGCCCCGGTTATCAAACCGGACACTATGGTAAACGCCACGGTTTCCCGAAAGCGTAAAAGTTCCTTAAGACCATCCAAATACATCCGTTTGGAAAATTTAATCTTGTACTCCGGCCTTAATGTTTCCCGTTGCCGCCTCCAAAACCAGATCGCCACTATAAGGGCGGCGACCAATTGGACGTAAAAAATAGATCCCCACCCAAAATGGTCCAAAAAGAATTTTCCCATGGCCGGGGCCACTATGGGAACTAAAATAAAAAAGGCGGTTACAAAGGACATGACCTTTGCCATATAGTCTCCCTTATAGGCATCCCGTATCATGGATATACTGATCGATCTAGCGGCCGAGAGCCCGATACCTTGCAAAACACGCCCCGCCAACATCCATTCCAGGGAAGGGGCCGCTACGCAGATAAAACTGGCCACGCCAAATACGGCAAATCCAAAATATACAATGGGCTTTCTCCCAAAACTATCCGATAGGGGACCCAGGACCAACTCCCCTATCCCCAACCCCAAAAAGATCATGGTGATAAGCTGTTGGTTGTTGGTGGGATCAAAGCTATTAATGGAGACTCCTATGGTTGCCATTGCCGGCAAAATGGCGTCTATGGCCAATGCCACTATAGACATCAAAGACGCCATTATGGCTATAAATTCAAATTGGGGCCGTTGCTGGGATTTTTGCATCCGGCAAAAATAATCATAAGGGACAATAACAACAAAGAGCTCATGCCATAAATAACAAAATGATAACAGTTGGGGCCGAAGATATTGTAAAGCTATAGGTTTTATGCTATAGGCTGTAGGCTCTAAGCTGTAGGCTATAGGCTGTAGGCTATAGGCGGAAAACTATATGCCTAAAGGATCCCGCTGCGCAAAGTCTCCCGACTTTGAGCGACACTTGCCACAAGGTATAGTTTTCAAAGGGAGGAGCTTAATTTTTAGTTCTTATTAAACTTTTCGACATTTGATTTTAGACAGTACACCACACTCCCTCAATTCTCAATTCTCAATTCTAATATCTCACTACTCCGTATTCAGTACTCATTTCGCTGTTCTTCCAGTTTTAAAAAATCCGCCACCGTCCTTATAAGCCGATCGTGCTTGGTAACAAAAGGATTGGTCCTGTCCCAAACATAGCCGGCAAGTACTGCGCAGATCTGTCTTTTTACTTCGGGATTTTCGGGCTGGTGAAAAAATAAGGTCTGCAAATTCCCGGTATACCACTCATTAACGTAGGAAGAAAATACAGCCACTCCCTCCTTGATATAATCGGAATATTCCACCTCCCAATCTACTGGGGAACCGTTCAGCTCCCTAGTGATCAGTTTTGCGCTCAAGAGGGCCGATTCGGCAGCGAAGGTGACCCCCGATGAAAAAACGGGATCCAAAAATTCGGCACTGTTCCCAGTTAGCACATACCCTTTTCCATAGAGCTGTTTTACGGACTTGGAGTAATTTTTTATCATTATGGGCTCGAACAGAAAATCGACCCCTTTGAAACGTTCATAATAATAATCGGACAATTTCAACATTTGGGTCAGTTTTTCCGAATTGTTGCCATCAAAGGATTCCAGGAATTCGGTCGGTCCCACATAACCGATACTTGTCCGACCATTGGAAAATGGGATGACCCAAAGCCAGGCCTCCGTCCGTACCACATCAAAAGTAATAAAGGTACCTTCCGTACCATCTGGGCGGTTTATATCCTCTACATGGGTGAATATGGAGGAATGTTTGGGCAGGGCAGAGGGTTTATCCAGATCCAAGAACCGGGGCAAGACCCTCCCATAGCCACTGGAATCGATAATATATTTGGCGGTTACTTGGTACAATTCCCCGTTTTCGTCCTTTATGGTAGTCGTAGATCCACCATTTTCATCGATATCTACCCCCACAACCTCGTGTCCGAAAGATATATCGATCCCTTTTTTTACGATCTGATCGGCCAGGACCTTATCAAAATCGGCCCGTGGCGCCTGCCAGGTCCAATCCCAGCCTTCGGTATGTTTTTTACTGAAGTCGAATTCACAGACCTTATCCCCTTTAATAAATCGGGCACCGAATTTCTTTTCAAAACCCACCTCATCCAGGCCTTCAAGAAGTCCCACTTCCTCAAAATGGTCCATACACCGCGGCAAAAGACTTTCCCCGATAACGAACCGGGGAAAAATACTTTTTTCGACTACTTTTATATTTTTTCCCTGCCCCTTTAAATAAGCGGCAGCAACGCAACCAGAGGGCCCTGCGCCAATAATCAGGACCTCCACATAATTATGATTCATTATTTTTGAATTATTGATTGTCTAAATATCCTACATTTGCAATCCAAAATAACTAATTTAATATTTAGTTATTCACTTTATTTATTAAATATTGATTTTATATACATGTTGACTCTTAAAGGAAAGTTGGGAATAGAAGATTTCTACCAAATTATTTTTAAAGAAAACTCTATTCTTATCGACAACCATGTCTTGGCAATGGTTGAAAATAGTTTTGATTTTTTAGGGGAATTTTCTAAAAACAAGATCATTTATGGCGTAAATACGGGTTTTGGCCCTATGGCGCAGTACAGGATAAAGGACTCCGAGCGCGTACAACTACAATATAATCTAATTCGGAGCCATGCCTCCGGTTCGGGAAATTTGATTCCCCCCAAATACATCAGGGCGGCGATGCTGGCCAGATTGAACACCTTGAGTCTAGGGCATTCCGGAGTACATATCTCCGTAATAGAGCTAATGACCTCCTTGATCAACAAGAACATTACCCCCATTATTTTTGAACATGGTGGCGTTGGCGCCAGCGGTGACCTGGTGCAATTGGCACATATGGCACTGGTACTTATTGGGGAAGGGGAAGTTATGTACAAGGGGGAAAGAAGATATACTGAGGAGGTGTTTAAAATAGAAAACCTCCGACCCATTACCGTATCTATAAGGGAAGGCCTGGCCTTGATCAATGGCACTTCCGTAATGACGGGCATTGGTTTGATCAACACCATAAATACCAGGAATTTATTGGATTGGATGATAGCCTGTTCCTCCGCGATCAA
>DATGQM010000366.1:0-7260 GCA_035304205.1 Arenibacter sp.
TCGGCCCCGGCCGCTTTCAGCTCTTGGATAACTTCCCAAAATGTATCCTTGTGGATTACGGTATGGACGGAACACCAACCTTCCTGGGCCAAGGGCAGTACGGTAGGGCTTCTCATCCCGGGCAGAAGGGCAATGATCTCCTCTAGTTTTTGGCTCGGGACGTTCATAAGTACGTATTTGGATTGCCTGGCCCGCAATACCGATTGGATCCTGAACCTTAATTTCTCCAAAAGAATGGTTCTTTCTTCCGATATTTTTGGGGATACGGCCAAAACGGCCTCACTGGTCAATATCACCTCTACCTCCTTCAAATTGTTTTTAAAGAGGGTGCTGCCACTGGAAACGATATCACAAATGGCATCCGCCAAACCAATATTGGGCGCGATCTCCACCGAACCGGTAATAATATGGAGTTCAGCTTGTATGCCCTTACTTTTTAAATAGTTTTCTACGGTGTTCGGATAGGAAGTAGCTATCTTTTTTCCCTGAAAATCGTGGACCGACTTATACTTTACCGAGTTGGGGACCGCTAGGGAAACCTTGCATTTGGAAAATCCCAACCTTTCCGCAATGGAAATATCGTTTCCCTTCTCTATAAGAACATTTTCACCAATAATGGCAATATCGACTACCCCGTCCTTTAAATATTGGGGGATATCCCCGTTTCGAAGATAAAACACCTCTAAGGGAAAATCTCTGGAGGCCGCCTTTAGTTGATCCTTTCCGTTATCCACGGAAATCCCACAATCCTTTAGGATCTGAAGTGAATCTTCATTTAAGCGACCACTTTTTTGAATGGCAATTCTAATTTTTTTCATTAATGTTTTTTTTGGCTTGATCAGATCCAACAGCTTTTTAAATACAAAACCCGTTTGATTGCTCAAACGGGTTTAGAATATAGTTTAGGTACAACAATACATTCTTAGCTCGCTTGAGGGCAAGTAAAGAAATGATGATGGTGTGTCCTGCTGTTTTTCATGTTATGACAAAAATAAAATTAATTTTCAATCTTGGGAAATTTATACAAAACAATTTGTTTTAAAATTGTTATATTATTGGTTCCCCAGTATAATGGGCAATCCCGATTCGCCACTGCCTATGACGATTACTTTTGCATTTGGGGATTCGGATAATTTAAGGGTCGCCTCGATTCCTTTGTCCTGAAGTATTTTATCGGTCAAGGAGGCACTTAGGATGGAGTTTGCATCGGCTTTACCCTGGGCTTCTATCCTCGCTTTTTCCGCTTCCTTTTGGGCGGTTACCAATCTAAATTCATATTCCAAGGACTCCTGCTCCTGTTTTAATTTTCGTTCGATGGCATCTTTAATAGTGGTCGGCAAAGTTACGTCCCGAATCAAAATATCGTTCAACTGTATGTATTGATCACCCACGATGTTTTTTGATTCTTCAAAAATTTCATGTTGAATGGCATCCCTTTTACTCGAATAAAGTTGTTCGGGGGTGTATCGCCCTACTACGGACCGTGCAGCAGAACGTATGGCGGGCAATAAAACCCGTTGTGCATAATCCTCTCCCTTTTCCTGGTGCAATTTGCCCAAATCCTGTCTCTTGGGCTCAAACCATATGGAAGCATCCAGTTTAATATCCAGCCCGTTAGAGGATAAAGCGTTCATTTTTTCAAAAACCTCTTGCTGCCGCACCTCATATATCGTAACGTTGTTCCAAGGAGCTACCATTTGAAACCCTTCCCCCAAGGGTGGCTCATCAGTGACCACTCCCCCCCCAAAAGTCCTGTAAAGCACACCGGCTTGCCCGGAGCCAATGGTCACGGCAGATTTGGAAATTAATATTATCAATACAATAAAGGCAAATACTAAGGGCAATGCAATTTTAGGTAATTTATCCATTTAATTTAATTATTAGGTTAATCCATTATACTTTCTAATAAACCATTCCAGGGCCAGTGCAAGAACGATTGTCCCTAGAATCCATTTAAAATCGATCAAAGGTACAACATTTAACTTGCTTTTTTGGAGCGGTATAAATTTAGGGTCCCCATATAAGTGCATGGCCAAGGAATCCATTTGATCGGGAAAAAATAGTTTGCCCCCGGTGCCATGGGCCAAACGTTTTAGTTTCGTATAATTGCTGGAAGTGAACTGTTGTTCCACATTAAAATCCAGGATGGTAAATTGTCCCGATCTGCTAAGGTCTTCCTTTTCTACCGCAGCGGTAAAACTATAACTCCCCGGATCTAGATTGCCAAGATCTACCTGAAAATTGTTCTCCCTTAACAACATGGGCATTTCAATTACCCTCTTGTTCCGGGTATCCGTTATCTTTATATTAATGGAGGCATTGGGATCAAAAGCAAAGGCCTCATCAAAATAAGTGGCCTTTATTATAGCCCCGCTGTTCTGATCAAATAAGGGACTATAGTCCAGGGCGAACCTGTTTTTGGCCTTGTTCGTAGAGAGATAAAGAATCAATTTACCAAAAAAAGCATCAAAATCCGTAAAGCTCCCCGAGTTCCTATAGGCATGCATTCGCCATTTCCATATATTTTCTCCCAACAGTATCGCCTTCCTGGTATTATCTTCCTCCCCTACCGCTAAAACAGGACTGTCCGATTCCTTGCCCTTGATGCGCATCCTCAAAACCGTCTCATACGGTCCTGTAAAATATGCGGGGCCAACATCGGTCTCCAAAGGGGGAAAATCTTCAAAGTTAAAATCCGAAATATCGAATTTGGAAAACGTGGGGTCGGGGTCGGCAAATACCTCTTGTACCGGGTAGCCGCTTTCCATATGGTAGTCCTTTTGCGTTCGCTCCAAAAATTTCCAATCGGTTTGCGTACCCCCGACCGTAAAGGAATTGGCCTTCCGCAAGGAAATTTGTGCATATATCCGATCAAAGGAAGCATCGGGCTGATAAAGGAGGTACAGGTCAACGTTTTCCAATTTTGCCAGATCTACGGTGGATTTGTATACACTGACCGATCTTTGACCATTGCTTTCGAGGATTTTTTTCAGGGTCCCGATATCCGGGTGCATAACATTGGACACAAGGGCAACATGGATTCCCTCGTCCAGTACTTCCAGGGATATTCTTTTTTCGTTGTTCAGGATATTCTTCTCATCGGACAAATGAGATACCTCGATACGGATATCCTTAATGCCCACGGTATTGGCCGATAGCTGCGCATTTATGGTCCTACTATTTTTAAGCGGGGAAAGGGATAGCTTTTCCCTATAGACCGGTCGATCATTGACAAAGATCTGTAGATCTGGACTGATTTCATACTTCCCTTCGTATGAAACGAATATTTCCAAAGGGAATTTACTGTCCAGGAAAGCATATGTATTGCTATTTACCTGATCGATCTTTATATCGTCATAAATGGTCGTATCGCCTATCACAACTGGAAAAATAGGGAATTCCTGTCTTTTCCCATAGTGTTCATAATCCTCGCCCAAGGTCTGGTTTCCGTCCGTAAAAAGTACAATGGCCGTAGGGGTCTTGGCGTATATTTCATTTATACCCGCCAAAGCATCGGAAATATTCGTGTTTTTATCCGTTTGGTCAAGGCTATCCCCCTTCCTTAGACTACTCCCAAAAATATAATCCATGATCTGGAAACGCTGATCAAATTCCGGCCCCGCATTTTTTATAGCGGCACGATCTATATCTATACGCAGCTTATCCGCCCCCTGGATCGAGGTGGAATTATCTGCCAATATTATTAAATTGGTTTTTTCCGTAGTATAGATCTTCCGGGAAAATTTAGGATTGATAAGCAGTATAAAAATACCGAACAATGCCAAGAACCTGAGAAAGGAAAGTACTGGAAGCACTTGTCCCCTTTTTTTGGCCCCGTAGTAATATTGAAACAGTACTATTGCCAATGCGCCTATTGCGGCAAGCAATATAAGAAGTACTGAATCTGTCTGCATGCAAAATAGAGTTTAGACATGGATTTGAACCCAAAAATTGCGGGGTTGGGACCGGTAGGATCCCGTGTCCCTATCGGAGGGGCTAGGTAAGCATTCCCCCATCTACGTTCAACACTTGCCCGGTAATATATGCGGATAGATCCGATGCGAGGAACAAGCAGGCATTGGCCACATCTACGGGGGAACCGCCCCGTTTTAATGGGATTCCGTCCCTCCATCCCTGTACTACCTTTGCGTCCAATTTATCGGTCATTTCGGTCTCTATAAATCCAGGTGCTATGGCATTGCACCGTATGTTCCTAGACCCCAGTTCCAGGGCCATGGATTTGGTAAATCCGATCATTCCCGCCTTGGAAGCGGCATAATTGGCTTGTCCAGCATTACCCTTTACCCCGACTACGCTGCTCATATTGATAATTGAGCCGCTGCGCTGCTTTAACAGGGTACGCTGTACCGCTTTGGTCATGTTAAAGACCGATTTTAGGTTGGTCTCGATAACCGAATCAAAATCATCCTCCCCCATTCTCATTAAAAGATTGTCCTTGGTGATGCCCGCATTATTTACCAGGATATCGATCGTTCCACCAAAATCCTCCAAGACCTGGGCTACCAATTTCTCGGAATCCGCAAAACTTCCCGCATTGCTCTTGTAGGCCTTGGCCTTTACGCCCATGGCAATTAGTTCCTTTTCCAGGGCAAGCGCCGGAGCTTCACTGGAGCTATAGGTAAAGGCCACATTTGCACCATGTTGTGCAAAAACCTGGGCTATACCCATTCCTATTCCCCTACTGGCCCCGGTAACGATCGCATTTTTTCCTTCTAGTAATTTCATCTATAATAGTTCTTAGTCTTATCCCATTACTTCCTTGACCTTAAGTCCGATCTGTGCGGGGGAATCCACTACATGGATACCGCATTCCCTCATTATTCTTTTTTTGGCCTGGGCGGTATCATCGCTGCCCCCTACTATGGCACCGGCATGTCCCATGGTCCTTCCCGCGGGTGCGGTTTCGCCCGCAATAAAGCCTACGATCGGTTTTTTACTGCCACTGGCCTTATACCAACGGGCCGCATCGGTTTCCAATTGTCCACCAATCTCCCCGATCATGACCACACATTGGGTCTCGGGATCATTGATCAATAATTCTACGGCCTCCTTGGTAGTAGTACCGATAATGGGGTCGCCCCCGATACCGATAGCGGTAGTGATACCAAGTCCTTGGCGTACCACCTGATCCGCCGCCTCGTAGGTCAGGGTTCCCGACTTGGATACAATTCCAACGTTTCCCTTTTCAAAAACAAAACCGGGCATTATTCCTACCTTGGCCTCCCCTGGGGTAATAACTCCCGGACAGTTGGGACCTATCAAACGGCAATCCTTATGTTTAATATAATCATAAGCCTTTACCATATCGGCAACGGGAATCCCCTCGGTGATCGTAATAATAACCTTGATACCCGCACTTGCCGCTTCCATTATGGCATCCGCTGCAAATGCAGGGGGCACAAAAATAATGGTCGTATCCGCGCCTACCTTCTGCACGGCTTCCTCCACGGTATTGAACACGGGTCTTCCCAAATGTTCCTGACCTCCTTTGCCAGGGGTTACGCCCCCTACCACATTGGTGCCATATTCGATCATTTGCTCGGCATGAAAAGTACCTTCACTACCGGTAAACCCTTGAACAATAATTTTGGAATCCTTATTTACTAAAACGCTCATTATATTTTTCGTTTATTAATTAGGGCAAAAATATAGATTAGAAAAGATATTCTAAACTATTCCTCTGCTTATTTATTGGTCCAACTTTTTTAATATTTCCGGAATCTGTTTTATATAGGCCAATTGCTTCATTTTTTCCCTGGCTTCCTCGGCGGGACTACCAAAATAGTTTCCCCCACCTTTCAGGGATTTGGAAACCCCGGATTGTGCGAGAACAACCGCTTTCTTCCCGATCGTGGTTGCACTGGTTACGCCAACCTGGCCCCATAGGGTAACTTCATCCTCTATAACGACACATCCGGAAATCCCCGTTTGTGAGGCGATTAAGCAATTTTCCCCGATCACCGTATCGTGACCTACATGCACTTGATTGTCCAGCTTGGTCCCTTTTTTGATCAAGGTGTCCCCTGATACCCCCCTATCCAACGTACATAGCGCGCCAATATCCACATGGTCTTGAATAACTACCCGGCCCCCGGACAATAATTTATCATACCCTTCGGGCCTTCTCTTATAGTAAAAGGCATCCGATCCTACAATTGATCCCGCATGGATCGTTACGTTATCGCCGAGAATACAGTTATCATAAATGGAAACATTGGAATGTATGGTACAATTCTCACCGATCGTTACGTTATTCCCGATAAAGCAATTGGGTTGGATAACCGTACCCTTTCCGATCACCGCAGTGACGGAAATGGCATTCCGGGATTTTAAAAAGGGTTGGAAGAAAAGTGTCAATTTATTAAAATCCCTAAAAGGATCATCGGAAATCAACAGGGCCTTTCCCGGTGGACACGCCACCTTCTTATTGATCAGGATAACGGTGGCATCGCAATTTAATGCCTTGTCATAATATTTGGGATGATCGACAAAAACGATCTCCCCCTCCCGAACAACGTGTATCTCGTTCATTCCCAAGACAGGAAAATCATCGGCACCTACATATTCCGCATGGATTATAGTTGCGATTTGTTTTAGGGTATACAGGGATGGAAATCTCATAAATATTACGCTGTTTATCCGATGGGTATTAAGGGTCGGTGGCGGCTAGGTGAAAAATATTATTTGACACGCTCCATATAAGCGCCTTTTTCTGTATCGACCTTAATTTTATCGCCCTCATTGATAAATAAGGGAACATTTATGACGGCCCCTGTTTCCACAGTGGCAGGTTTTGTAGCATTGGTAGCGGTATTTCCCTTGACACCAGGCTCAGCGTAGGTAACTTCCAGAACAACGCTTGCGGGCATATCCACGGATAGCGGCATATTGTCTTCCGTGTTGAAAAGAATGATAACTATCTCGCCCTCCTTTAAAAGATCGGGAGCGTCCAAAGAGCCTACCGGAAGGGCAATTTGATTATAATCATCGGTATTCATAAAATGATAGGTATCCCCTTCCGGATACAAAAACTGATAGGATCGGGTCTCTACCCTAACGTCCTCCAGTTTATGACCGGCGGAAAAGGTGTTCTCCAATACCCTACCGGTACTCACGCTTCTTAGCTTGGTCCGGACAAAAGCGGGCCCCTTGCCGGGTTTTACATGTAAAAACTCTATTATTTTATAAATGTCATTGTTGTACCTGATGCACAGGCCTTTTCTAATATCCGATGTAGAT
>DATGQM010000367.1:0-11592 GCA_035304205.1 Arenibacter sp.
AAAAGTTGACCTCGATTTGATGGAGGGCCTTCTTTACATCATCAAATCTCGACTTCCGGATAATTGCTTCAATTTTCTTCATAATAAAGTTATTTTGTTTTTCAAAAGTAGATTAAAACAAAATACACCCCTATTTTTTTAGGGGTGTATTGTAAATTTTTATGTTTATATTAAAATATACCCTTTTAAATTACAGGTATAATGATTTATATATATTAAAAACAAATATATATATGATTATTTAACATATATTCATATTATTATAAAATATAATTAGTATATGTCTTAAATAATGATTATTATTCAATAGAATTATTAAATAAATAGTTATAATTAAATTTAGTATAAAATAGTGAGGTGAGTAATCTACAGCCTAAAGCCTAAAGCCTAAAGCCTACAGCATACGGCATAAAGCCTAAAGCCTACAGCCTAAAGCCTACAGCCTACAGCCTACAGCATATACCTTATACCGTTCTGGAGATCCAGAAACCCAGGGCAACGGCCAATACGCCAAAAAGAATACTGCCAGTGGTATAAAGAATGAAATTAAGTAGGTCCCCACTTTTTAGGAAAGAATGCTGTTCCAGGGCAAAACTGGAAAAAGTAGTGAAGCCCCCGCAAAAGCCGGTAGTAATCAATAATGCCTGATTTTGGGTAAGTAGATCGTTTTTTGAGGCGAGCCCTAAAGTGAGCCCAATGAGCAGGCAGCCGATAAGGTTCACCATAAAGGTGCCCAGATATAAATTGGGGATAGAATTTTGGAATGCCCTACTTACCAGATAGCGTAATGCACTGCCCGCACCGCCTCCTAAAAACACAAGTACAACTTGCTTCATAGGTCTGTGATCTTATTTCCTTTCACATGTAGATATTTATTGTTTTTACCGGTCATCTGTAATTCGCATATCTTCATTCGGGTTTACGACCAATTTTCGGACATGCTCATTTCAAAGTAAATAAAAATCGACGTAACCAAGCGGTTTTCAGAATTAAAAAAATGGAATATAAATCGTATCCAATAAAAAAATATAAGAATTTCGATACTTTGCTTTTAAAGGAATGGGTTAAACTGCCTTTTTGTATTTTGCATTGATCAGATCCAAGGGGAAGATTATTGTTGTGGAATCTGTAATGTTCTTGGCCGATTTTTCCTTCTTCTTGGGTGTATGGTTAAAACTAATAAAAAATAAAAGCGCGTTTATAAAAACTAGAACCGATAATATACTAAAAAAAGTGACCATTCAGTAAAGCTATTTAGATACATAACGCAAAATTACGCCTTTTCTTATAGTATCCTTGTAAAATTGTAAGAATGTTGTAAGTAGATCCTTTTTTGTGGTGAAAGCAGGATTGGTGTTAATTTTTTAATGTTACCTTAATAAGGAACAAAATAAGAATGAACATTAGGAAGAAAAGTCCTACCCACTTCACGCCTTTGTAATTTTTTAAGTGAAGTTTTTTGTCCTTTTGATAGGAAAAGATAATTACCATTACAAAAACAATAAAAAATAAACCGGCGAAAATTAATTGTCCCGTACTGAACATATTTATATTTTTATGCAAATTTAACCTAAATATTTACAATAATGCAAAGTAACTTAAGGGCGGTGGAACTGTTTCATAGGACATTTGGCGTGGGGGTTTCCACGGAGATCAGGGCAGACTTGGGCGAGGCCAAGAACAGGCTTCGTTTTAATTTGATGGACGAGGAAAATAGGGAATATCTCGAAGCCGTTAATAAAAACGATATCGTGGAGGTAGCGGATGCCTTGGGGGATATGTTATATATTCTTTGTGGGACGATCCTGGAGCATGGGATGCAGCACAAGATAGAGGAAGTGTTCCAGGAAATCCAAAGGAGCAATATGAGCAAATTGGGGCAAGATGGAAAACCCATCTATAGGGAAGATGGAAAAGTGCTCAAGGGCCCTAATTACTTTAAGCCCGATATTGCGGGGATTTTGAGGTTATAAGGTTATCAAGTTATAAGGTTATAAGGTTATCAAGTTATGTTGTTATGGGATCGTTTCATAACCCATAACTCATAACTCGATAACTCCATAGTCATTTAACCATATAACCTCATAGCTGGGTTATTATGGGATCGTTTCATCCCATAACTCATAACTCATAACTCGATAACTCCATAGCCATTTAACCATATAACCTCATAGCTGAGTTATTATGGAATTGTTTCATAACTCATAACTCGATAACTCGATAACTCCATAACTCATAACTCGATATAACTCCATAACTCGATAACTCATAACTCCATAACTCATAACTCGATAACTCCATAACTTTTCTAGTGCCCGCCACTAACTCCTTATTCAAACATTCACCTTGTACCTCCAACCAAATTTATCCTCGGTCTTGTTGTGCTGTATGTCGGTTATGCGTTTTTTGAGCAGATCGGCATAACTTTTTTCCAGTTCGGGAAGATCGTAATCTTCCCCTTGGTAGCCGTAGGTAGCGATCGGTGATATGACTGCCGCGGTCCCGGTGCCGAACATCTCCTTTAAATTCCCGTTCCTGGAGGCCTCAATGACTTCCTGGACCTTGATCTTCCTAATCTCGACCTTGATATTTTCGTCCTTGGCTATTTCTATTATACTCTTCCTGGTGATCCCGTCCAAGATTCGATCACTGGTGGGACTGGTGATCAGGGTGTCGTTTATTCTGATGAAAATATTCATCGCTCCTGCTTCCTCAATATATTCATGCGTATTATCATCGGTCCATATTACTTGGTTATAACCTTTTTCAACGGCCAATTGGGTGGGGTAAAATTGCCCGGCATAGTTGCCTCCTGCCTTGGCAAAACCTACACCGCCATTTGCGGATCTGGAATATTTTTCCTCTATCAGTACCTTTACTTTGCCCGCAAAATAGGAACCGGAGGGGGCACAGGCAATAATAAATGTGTATTCGTCCGCAGGGGAAGCGTGGAATCCGTTCCCCGAGGCAAAAACAAAGGGCCTAATGTAAAGGGCACTGCCATCGGCCGTAGGGATCCATTGGTGATCTATTTTCAGGAGGGCATTTAGGCCGTCCATAAAATAATCTTCCGGAAATTCGGGAATGGACAACCGTTTGGATGAGATGTTGATACGCTTCTGATTCTCCAAGGGGCGGAAAAGCCAAACATTTTTATCGGCATCCTTATAGGCTTTCATTCCTTCGAAAACGGACTGCCCGTAATGAAATATTTTTGCGGACGGGTCTAGCGTAATAGGCTGATAAGGAACGATCTTGGGAGTTTCCCAAGCTCCGTCCCTATAGTTGCTGACCATCATATGATCGGTAAAGACCTTGCCGAACGCCAGGTTGTCGAAATCTATTTTATCAATTTTGGAGGTCTTGGCCCTCTCCACGATTATCGAATTTGTAATAGTTTGCATAGCAATTGGATTTAAAGGAATAAAATTAAACAATAATCGTTAGTGGCACTTCTTTTTTAGATGAAAAATGACCAGTTTTGTATACTGATATTAAATTCCGATAAAGTAAGGTGGAAAGGAAGGTAATTACAACGGCGGACGGTTCCAAAACCATTCGGATAGAGGATTGGAACGAACAGTACCATTCCGTGCACGGTGCAATTCAGGAGGCCTACCATGTTTTTATTAAAAATGGATTGTCACTGTTCCAGAATCGGGAACTATTTATTTTGGAAATCGGTTTTGGAACGGGGCTCAATGCATTTATTACCCTACTCGAATCCCGGAAATATGGTCTGAAAATCAACTATAGGGCTGTCGAGGCCTATCCTGTAAACGAGGAGGAATGGATGCAATTGGATTATCCGGATGCCTTGAACGCCGTGGATCGGGAACCTTATTTTCTAAAAATGCACCAAACTGCTTGGGAAGGGCCTTATGATATTGCGGATAACTTTCAACTATGGAAGCAAAAAAAGGATTTTCGGGATATTGTGGATATAGGGGAATATGACCTGATTTATTTTGATGCCTTTGGTTCCCGTGTACAGCCAGAACTTTGGACGGAAAGTATCTTTGACAGTATGTACCGGGCATTAAGGCCCGGGGGAACGCTGGTTACCTATGCCGCCAAGGGCACGGTAAGAAGGGCGATGCAAACTGTTGGTTTTATGGTGGAACGCTTGCCCGGACCTCCCGGGAAGCGGGAAATGTTACGGGCCATAAAAGGAATCTAGAACGGGCCTCTTCTTTATAAAATCCTTAACAAATACGGGCATTGGATTGTTAAACCTACACTAAATAGGGATCGATCCACTTCCAAAACCTATATCTTTATAAAAAGTTCACAAAGACTATGAAGGTTTTAATAACGGGTGCGACAGGTTTGGTGGGAAATGAGATCGTACGGTTATGCAAACATCGGCAGATTACCGTAAACTACTTGACTACCCAACGACATAAGATCGTTGCCACCGATGGATATACGGGTTATTATTGGAACCCCGATTTGAACCAAATTGATACGGAATGTTTTAACGGGGTCCATGCCATTATAAATCTTGCCGGGGCCAGTATCTCCAAACGTTGGACAAAAAGCTATAAAAAGAAGATTTTGGATAGTCGCATTAACTCCTTAAAAACCTTGGCTTATGGATTATCGAAAATAGGGGGGCACAATATAAAGACCTTGGTGTCGGCATCGGCAATTGGGATCTATCCCAGTTCCCTTTCTACCTATTATAAGGAAGGGGAAAAGGGGATGGACGATGGTTTCCTGGGAGATGTCGTTTCACAATGGGAAGGGCAGGCGGATCAATTTAAGGAGTCCAACTTGAGCGTTGCAAAAGTCAGGACAGGCCTGGTGCTATCCAATAAGGGCGGGGCCTTACCAAAAATGGCGAAACCCATACGGTATGGCCTGGGCGCGGCCTTTGGGTCGGGCAAGCAATGGCAATCCTGGATACACCTATCCGATCTGGCCAATATCTACTTGTTCCTGGTGGAGCAACAGCTTAGCGGAACC
Organism: Arenibacter sp.; assembly: GCA_035304205.1. Taxonomy (GTDB): domain Bacteria; phylum Bacteroidota; class Bacteroidia; order Flavobacteriales; family Flavobacteriaceae; genus Arenibacter. The sequence continues at coordinate 4,969 of DATGQM010000367.1, forward strand.
TATAATGCCGTGGCCCCAAATCCGGTGAGCAACGCTAAATTGACCAAAGAAATTGCCAAAGCCCTGGGAAGGCCGTTGTTGTTGCCCAATGTTCCCCGATCGCTTGTTAGGGTGGCGGCAGGTGAAATGTCCAGTTTATTATTTGCTAGTCAGCGTGTCAGCTGTAAGAAGATCGAAGCGGCCGGATATGATTTTAAATACCGGAATATCTGCACGGCCTTGGGCAATATTTACAGGGAACAGGAAGTTCCGGGCCAAGATTCCCATATCAAAAACGAATTTGTTTCCTGATCGCCACGGCCCAAGTTTCTCGCCCTTGGGCAATAGATTCCGATTCTCCGTACTATTTTAAATTGACGACAATTTTGTATTCGCCATAGGCGGATATTTTTTTATAAACTTTAATGACATTATGACATTTTTAAAGAATTGGCAGTACTTTTGCCATTTGAAATCGGATGTATATAAATGAATGTTTAAATGAGCAAGGAAAATCGATCAGAAGAGATGGCAGATGAAGTTTTTAACAATGTGGATCCCCAGGAATTGGACCAAGAGCCACAATCTATGGGGGAAGAACAGAAGGAATTGGAGGAAGAAATCAATATAGAAGAAAAGTTACAGGACGATCTGGAGAAGGAAAAAGATCGTTTTTTGCGACTTTTTGCGGAATTTGAAAACTATAAAAGACGTACCTCCAAAGAAAGAATGGACCTGTTTAGAACAGCGGGGCAAGAAGTGATATTGTCATTATTACCGGTACTGGACGATTTTGACAGGGCATTGAAGGAGATTACCAAATCGGAGGATGAGGGCATGCTCAAAGGAGTGGAACTAATTAGCAATAAATTAAGGGAAACCTTAAGGAGCAAAGGCTTACAGGATGTGGAGGTAAGGCCGGGCGACGGGTTTGATGCCGATCTGCACGAAGCCATTACCCAGATTCCCGCCCCGAATAAAAAACTAAAGGGCAAAGTTATAGATGTAATACAAAAAGGGTATTCCCTGGGCGATAAGATCATACGTCATCCAAAAGTTGTTGTCGGAAATTAAAAAAACAGTATGAAGGAGGATTATTATGACATTTTGGGCATTGACAAGAATGCTACCGCTGCCGAGATAAAAAAAGCATATCGCAAGAAGGCCATTGAGTATCATCCCGATAAAAATCCCGGGGATACCAAGGCGGAGGAAATGTTTAAAAAAGCGGCCGAAGCTTATGAGATACTTAGTGATCCCAATAAGAAGGCACGTTATGACAATTACGGTCATGCGGCCTTTGAAGGCGGTGGCTTTGGAGGGGGCGGAATGAATATGGAAGACATATTTAGTCAGTTCGGCGATATTTTCGGTGGTTCTTTTGGTGGTGGTTTCAGTGGTTTTTCCGGATTCGGCGGAGCTAATACCAGGAGGGTAAAGGGGAGCAATTTAAGGATCAGGGTAAAACTGACCTTGGAGGAAATTGCCCACGGTGTAGAAAAAACGGTAAAGGTTAGGCGTAAGGTACAGGCCGAAGGGGTAACCTATAAGACTTGCGGCAGCTGCGGGGGCAGGGGCCAGGTTACCAAGATTACCAATACCATTTTAGGGCGCATGCAGACAGCGGCTACCTGTAGTGCATGTGGTGGAAGCGGCCAGATCTTGGATAGTAGGCCCAATGATGCGGACGCCCACGGCCTAAAGGTTTCCGAAGAAACGGTAAGTATCAATATCCCTGCCGGGGTAGAGGACGGTATGCAGTTGAAAGTGCCCAACAAGGGGAACGATGCCCCGGGAAATGGGGTGCCGGGAGACCTGTTGGTGGCCATAGAGACCGACGAGCACGAAACCTTGAAACGGGAGGGCGATAATCTTCATTACGATCTTTATATCAGCTATTCGGAGGCGGTATTGGGTACTTCCAAGGAAATCGATGCCGTGGCCGGTAAGGTAAGGATCAAGCTGGAACCGGGCATTCAGTCGGGAAAGATCTTGAGATTAAGGGGAAAGGGAATTTCCAGCCTGAATGGATATGGTAGCGGGGATCTGTTGGTGCACGTAAACGTATGGACCCCAAAGGAACTGAACAAGGAGCAAAGGGATTTCTTTGAGCGTATGCAGCACAATGAAAATTTTGAGCCCAGGCCCGAAAAATCGGATAAATCCTTTTTTGAGAAGGTGAAGGACATGTTTTCTTAGTATTGAGTACAAAGTATTGAGTACAAAGTATTGAGTACACTTATCAATATCTCTCAATACTCATATCTCATATCTCAATACTCATATCCCAATACTCATATCCCATTACAATTATATATCTTTGGAGAAATTGTTTGGATGAATAATATATTGGTCGCTAAAGGGGTTTCCAAAAAGTATGGGGACCATATAGCTCTCAACAAGGTGTCGCTAGAGATTCCCAAGAACAGTATCTATGGTTTGCTCGGTCCCAATGGGGCGGGAAAGACTACCCTGATCAGAATAATCAATCAAATTACCTATCCGGATTCGGGAAGTGTTTTTTTTGATGGTAAGCCCTTGGAGGCGAAACATATTTCCATGATCGGGTATCTCCCGGAAGAAAGGGGGCTCTATAAGAGTATGAAGGTGGGGGAGCAGGTCCTCTACCTTGCCCAGCTAAAGGGTATGTCCAAGTTCGAGGCAAAGGCCAAATTAAAATATTGGTTCGATCGTCTGGATATAGGCGATTGGTGGAACAAAAAGATTCAGGAGCTTTCCAAGGGAATGGCACAAAAGATCCAATTTATAGTTACCGTCCTCCACCAGCCCAAACTTTTGATCTTTGATGAGCCTTTTAGTGGTTTTGATCCCATAAATGCCAATTTGATCAAGGATGAGATCCTCCATCTAAAGGAGAATGGGGCCTCTATTATATTCTCTACCCATAGGATGGAATCCGTAGAAGAACTGTGCGAATATATCGCATTGATACACAGGTCCGAAAAATTATTGGACGGGAAGCTGATCGACATAAAAAAAGCATATAGGAACAATATTTTTAAGGTCGGATTGGGACTTTATAGCAATAACGGGGTTTTGGACGAGCTGAAGGATAAATTTCAGATACTATCCTCGGAATATATGGATGAAGGGAAACAATTAAATTTTACCGTAAAATTACCTTCCAACGATACGGGTTCCTTTTTGGCCCATTTATCCAGTAAGGCCAATGTCAATAATTTTACGGAAACTATTCCTACGGCCAACGAGATCTTTATTAAAACCGTTCAATCCAAAAATATCCATGGGTAAATTAGCACTCATTATCAAACGCGAATATTTGGCCAAGGTCCGTAATAAATCGTTCGTGGTCATGACCTTTTTAAGTCCCGTTCTAATGGTAGGAATGGTTGCTTTGATCGTTTACCTGACGAAGGTAAACGATAATGAGGTCCATACCATTGGTGTCTTGAACGAAAGTCATTATTTTTCCACCGATTTTCAGGGAACGGAAAATACGGTCTTTGTCAAGTACAGGGATATCGATCTGGAAACCGCCAAGGATTCCACCCTTAAAATGGGGTTCTATGGATTGTTGTACATCCCGGACGAGCCCACATTGGAAAGCGTTGCGAATCGTTCCTTTTTATATACCAAGGAAGCCCCGGGGTCGGCCATTGTAGAAAATCTGGAACATGTGTTCAAAGATAGGCTGCGCTTCCAAAGATTGCAGGAATTGGGGGTGTCCGTTGCGGATTATGAACGGGTAGACCTTGATTATGAGATTAATACCGCCACATTTCTAGGGGAGCGGAACGTAAAGGGCGTTAATGAAATAAAGGCCATTATTGGCGGAGGATTCGGGTATTTGATCATGATGTTCATTATTATTTATGGGGGCTTTGTAATGCGAAGCGTCATAGAGGAAAAAACTAGCAGGATCATCGAGGTCATTATTTCATCCGTAAAACCCTTCCAATTAATGCTGGGTAAAATTATCGGGACCTCCCTGGCCGGTATTACCCAGTTTGCCATTTGGATAATCTCTGCCGGTCTGCTGTTTTCCATATTGATCTTGGTCTTCGGGATAGATCCTGGCGGATTGGGAGCCGGGGCGGCACAGGCACCGGGACTGGTAGGCAATGCCGCTACTCTTGCAAGTGGGGAATCCACTATGCAACTATATGCCAATGAACTTTTTAAGATTCCTTGGGCGATGTTGATAATTTTCTTTGTCATTTATTTTATTTTGGGGTATTTGATCTATAGCTCTATTTATGCCGCAATAGGGGCGGCCGTAGATAACGAGACCGATACCCAGCAATTTATATTCCCGATCATCCTACCGTTGATGTTGGCGATCTATGTGGGGTTCTTCTCCGTTTTTAATAATCCCCATGGCCCCATAGCGGTCGGTTTTTCACTCTTTCCCCTCACTTCCCCGATTGTAATGTTAATGCGCTTGCCAGGGGGGATCGGAGAGGGGGGAGTACCTATCTGGGAAGTGGTCGTATCCATTCTTCTTTTGTTGGTGACCTTTATGGGAATCGTATGGTTGGCGGCAAAAATATATAGGGTAGGGATCCTAATGTACGGCAAGAAGCCGTCTTATAGGGATTTATTAACATGGTTAAAATACTAAATAGGGGAATGATGGAAATTGGGGAGCGGATAAGGAATATTCGGTCGTTTGCCGAGTTTTTCCTCCAAAGGAAAATGGGAAAGGGACCAACAGTACCGATTATGGCACTGATCTGTGTATTGGTATGGGACTATGGATTTTCACAAACCCCCGATATTGTGAGGGTAGAGTATATGATGATGCCCAGAAACGATGCGGATGCAAAACTTGCCCGGATGAAGTTGGTGGTGAACGTGCCCATTAAAGTAGGGAAAACCGATAATATTATTCTGGGATCGGAGTATAATCGGATGGCCTTTGATCTAGTTCGGGGCGTTCCCTATAACGACGAGATCTCCCATACTTTTCACGTGGTGGACCTCAATATGGCGTATGTGCTGCAATACAACACCGATTGGCGTTTTGTAGGGGTGGTAACCCCCCGGATTTCTTCTACGCTCGAAAATCCATTGGAGAAAGGGGATGTTTCCGTGAACGTAACGGTAGGTGCCATTTTGGATAAGCAACAAGCGGATAAACCATCGCGTTTAGTTCTGGGAATAGCCTATAATTCTACGGTAGCCCTGAGGGTGCCGTTGCCCGTAATCTATTATGAGAAGCGCTTTCATCCCAACTGGACCTATGTGGTAGGGGCCCCGAAAAGTGGATTTAAATATCACTTTAACGAGAGGCATTTGTTGCAGACGGAATTTATATTGGACGGATATTATGTGAACCTACAGGGTTCGGTGATCAGTGCCGATTCGGGTATTGCCTCTTCCATTTCCAATTCCGCGGCATTGGTAACCTTTGGATATCAATATACATTGGCCAAGAACGTATTCCTTTACGGATATGTGGGCCATACCTTATTTCAGGATAATGCATTGAGGGATCACGACAGAAACAATATCTTTACATTGAACGACGAACCCAGTTTCTATTTTAGGACCGGTTTTAGAATAGGGATTTAAATAAGATTATGGCAAGAATACTGATTATCGACGACGAATCCGCAATTAGAAGGGTTTTAATAAAAATCCTATCCGAGGAAAATGAAAATTATAATGTTGAAGGGGCCGAAGATGGTCAAAAAGGACTGGAAGCATTAAAAAAGAACGATTATGACCTAGTTCTCTGCGATATAAAAATGCCAAGGATGGACGGGGTGGAGGTATTGGAGGCTGCCCGTAAACTAAAACCGGAAACTCCGTTTATCATGATTTCTGGGCATGGCGACCTGGATACCGCGGTAAATACAATGCGGATGGGGGCCTTTGATTATATTTCCAAACCTCCCGATCTAAACCGGTTGTTGACCACGGTCCGGAATGCCCTGGACAAGAATGACCTGGTAGTAGAGAACAAGATCTTAAAGAAAAAAGTAAGTAAAAACTATGAGATGATCGGGGAGAGCAAGGAGATCGCCCTGGTCAAGGACATGATAGAAAAAGTAGCGCCCACGGATGCAAGGGTGCTTATTACCGGGCCTAACGGAACCGGAAAGGAATTGGTGGCCCATTGGATCCATGAAAAAAGTGATCGGAACGCCTTTCCCCTAATAGAGGTAAACTGTGCCGCTATTCCTTCCGAACTTATCGAAAGTGAATTGTTCGGGCATGTTAAAGGGGCGTTTACCTCCGCGATCAAGGATAGGGCCGGAAAGTTTGAAACGGCCCACAAGGGCACAATATTTTTGGACGAGATCGGGGATATGAGCTTGTCCGCCCAGGCAAAAGTGCTCAGGGCCCTGCAAGAGAGCAAGGTTTCCAGGGTAGGTTCGGACAAGGATATCGAAGTGGATGTTCGGGTAGTGGCAGCTACCAATAAAAATCTGAAAAAAGAGATCGAAGAGGGTAGGTTCAGGGAAGACCTCTATCATAGGTTAGCGGTAATATTGATCAAAGTGCCATCCTTGAACGATAGGCGGGAAGATATTCCCCTGCTGATCGATCATTTCACAAAGAAAATAGCGGAAGAGCAGGGAAGTGCCCCTAAAATTTTTACGCCCAAGGCCATCCAACTTTTAAAAGGATACGATTGGACCGGAAATATTCGGGAAC
>DATGQM010000368.1:0-3173 GCA_035304205.1 Arenibacter sp.
TTCCAGAGTAGCGCTAATATTGTCCGTTATATTATAATCCAGATTAAGCTTACCAATAAGTGACCCTTCCACACGTTCGTTTTCATCATCCAGGATACCCATCCAGATTTTGCTCATCCTGGTATAGTTGTAATTATCCCCGGCGGGATAGGGTATACCGCCGTCAACATCCTTATAGTTGTTTTTCCATTTATTTATATTGTAATTCCTAGGAAAACCATCGTGGAACCATTCGGAATTATTTCCGGGATTTAAAGGATTTTTTGCGGTGGACCGTGTGTAATGCACTAGGGCGCCCACGGTTAACTTATCTTGGATCAGATCTTGGGAACCCTTGAAACTAATCGAGTTTTTATCAAAATCATTCCTCGGAGATACCCCTGTTTCCGAAAAATTGGAAAAGGACAATCGGAAAGCATTGGTTTCCCCGCCACCATCAATGGCTATGTTCGTATTTCTTAGAAATCCGGTATCGAACGAGTCCTTATAGTTATTTGGTTGTGCAACCCATTTGGCCATAGAACCGTCATAATCTATTATATCCTGTCCGTCAAACCTAGGGCCCCAACTTGCTGCATGTTCTTCACTGGAAGTAAAAGCCATCGAAGGCAGGCCAGTTGTCAGGTCGTAGGTGAAAAATTGACTAGTATCGTGTTTATCGTCCCTTACCCGCGTATTTGGGCCGTTATCCACACCACTGAACCAACCGGCTGTGTTCCCGGATCCATATTCATTTTGAAAATCCACACTATCGTATACATTTCTAGTTCCAATGGTCTGATTAATGCTAACACCAAGGCCCTTGCGCTTTTTCCCGGATTTTGTGGTGATCATTACAACACCATTTAAAGCGCGCGATCCATAAAGTGCGGCGGCAGCGGCCCCTTTTAATATAGAAAAGGTCTCAAAATCATCAGGGTTCAAGTTTTTTAACTGGTTGCCCCAGTCGGCTCCGTCGGTGCCACTAAGATCATTGTCCATTAGTACGCCATCCACAACAAATAAGGGTTGCGTATTGTCGCCAAAAGTGGAATTTCCCCGTATGGTAATACGGGACCCACCGAATGTACCTCCAGAGGTAGTACTGATCTGTACCCCGGCAGTTTTTCCTTGCAATGTATTGACCGGATTAACCTGTACGGCTTGGGCCAATTCTCCCCCGGCAATTTCTGTCACCGAATATCCTAGGGCCCGTTCCTCCCTTTTTATACCCAATGCGGTCACTACTACCTCGTCCAATTGGCTGGAATCTTCCTCCATGGAGACATTGATGTTATTTGAATTACCTACCGATACGGTCAGGGTTTTCATTCCCAAATAGGAGAAGACCAATATATCCCCCGTTGTGGCCTCCAATGTAAAATTCCCATCGAAATCGGTTTGTGTACCGTTCGTGGTCCCTTGCACCAAAATGCTTACTCCCGGCAAGGGAGTTCCGTCATTGACATCGGTTACCGTACCCGATAGCGCCCTGGTTTGTGCCATTACGCCGTTAAGGCATAATAGAGCGCAGGAAACAATTAGATAATAAAGTTTCTTTTTCATACGAATATGTTATAGGGTTAGTTTTGTTGGTTTAATTTGTTTCATATTTATGTTAAAAATTTTAACTAATGATTAAAAGTATAAAAAATGTTGACAGATAATCATAGGATAATATAAATAATTTCGAAAAATTCATTTTTTTATGGATTTTTGGCTATATAGTGTAATATTTTAGCGTTTATAGATACTATTTTTGCCTATTTTTTTACCCTAAAATATTTTTGGGTTTTTATTAATATTCATTTTGGTATTATATAGATGAAATACCCCCTTGGTGGGGGGTTCCATCCAAACGGAAGGGTATCCCTGATTACAGGCTTATGGAGGGGGAAATATTTTTTACGGAAGCCGTAATGTTTTCCTTGATAAAATTATTTATTTCCCATTGGTCCCGTAGGGGTATCTGGGTATTGGTCCTATAGAGGGCATAGGGATATGGGCCATATTCTGGCGTAATAGTGATATAAGGGCGTTTCTTTTCCACTGCGTTCCCGATCATCGACAGCCACCAATCCTTGAATTGGGACAACTCATTTTGATAATTCCTATCCCTGGGGTCGATTAGCTGTGGGCTTTGGGAAGATCCTACCCTTGCATGGATATGATAGGTGCGTTCAATGGCTTTTTGTACCGCATAGGCCTGATTTTCCAACATGGATTCGGCAACACAGCACCAATGCGATAAGTCCGAAGTGAGTTTCAGGAACGGGTATTCCTCCAAATAGGGCAGACAGGAATGAGCGGCATATGAAAACCGGGAACGATGGGTCTCATGGGTGATAACGACCCCCGTTTCTTCCTCGATTTTATTGGCCATTTCAATCAATTTGGCGTTTTGCCCGTGGGAATAGAAATCCATTCCGGTATGGGAATTTACGAAGAGGGGTGCAACTTCGACCAGATTATATAAATGTCTCTTATATTTTTCTTGATGCTTTATAAAATCTACCTCCTTGGTTTCCCAGTGCTGGGCCACTAGGTCCAGTTCCAAATTTTGCAACAGGGAACAGATCTCATTTTTTTCGGACTTGTCAAGGGGTAGGTCTATTTCCACTCCGTGGTAGCCCGCATCCTTCACCTTATTTAAAAACACTGGCCAGGGCAAGGAGGAACTTCCCCAGCGGGGATAGATAAATTTAAGGTGCATTCCTTTTGAGTTATAAGGTATTATTTTAGGCTTGGGCTCTGTTAAAGATAGGGAGAAAAAAAGATTGTAATGTATATTATTTGGTTCGCTGTTTTCTTTCCCCGGTATGGTCTACCCCTTGTTTCCTTTGAAAATCGATCATTTTTTTGGGCCTGAAGTTTAATATCAACGCCCTTCTTTGGGTTTCGGTAGTGTTACCTTGGCTAAAGTGGAGGGTATAGCCGTCATGGAAGGTACATCCTCCCGGATACAAGGGGACACTTTTAGCAGGGATCGTAGGGGTATCACAATAGAGAGCACCCCCGTTCGGCAGGTTCTTGTGCGGTAGGATAGTGGCCATCTCCGAATCCGATTTGGGGATGAACCACATGCATCCATTTTCCTCGAATACCTTATCCAGTGCGATCCAACAGCTGGCGGCCCTTTTGTCGGGCATATCGATCCAATATGCGGCATCCTGGTGCCAGGGAGTCGGGGTATC
>DATGQM010000369.1:0-6399 GCA_035304205.1 Arenibacter sp.
CCCTTCGATTATGATATTTATATGAACCATATTTTGGACCATAAGGGGTACCGCTTTTTCCAGGCCAGTTTTCACCCGGACGAAAAAGGGACGATACTCTCCGTTAACCACGACTTTTGGGGTACCTGGATTACCTATATCGGATATTTTTTATTGTATACCGGGCTAATGGGTATTATGTTTTTTGGAAAGACCCGGTTTAAGGACCTGGGAGTGGCCCTGGAAAAATTGAAAAAGAAGCAGGCGAAGATGGCCGTACTCCTGTTTATGGTAACGGGGTCAATGGTGATGGCACAGGAACAGGGAGATGTGGATGAACATGCGCATAGCAATATGCCCAGCCCGGAACAGATAGATTCCCTTTTGCACGCCATAACCCCTTCAAAGGCCCATGCGGCAAAGTTTGCCGAACTGGTCATACAGGATGCGGGTGGCCGTATGAAGCCCATTAATACTTTTTCTTCCGAGCTATTGCGGAAACTGAGCCTTAAGGACAAGTATACCGATTTTAATTCCGATCAGGTGTTCCTTTCCATGATGTTGAACCCGGCCGCTTGGTACAATGCGGAGTTTATCGCCTTGGACAAACAGGGGCAGAACGATAGCCTGAGGAAGATAATAGGGGTGGAACATGCCAAGAAATATGTTAAGGCCACCGATTTTTTTGATTCCAAGGGACAGTATAAGCTAGCCCCCTACCTGAAGGATGCCTATACGACCAATACGCCCGATCAGTTTCAAAAGGACTTTAAGAGCGTAGATGAAAGATTGGTGCTCCTTAATCGGGCCCTGGGCGGGGAAATAGTAAAGATCTTCCCCTTGCTGAACGACGATAATAATAAATGGATCTCGGCAGTAGAATTCCGGGGGGGACAATATCAGGTACACGACTCCCTATATGCCAATTTTATAAAGAATGCCCTGCCCTTCTATTTGATGAGCTTGGAGAAGGCGGTGCAGACAGGGGATTATACGGAAGCCGATAAACTCTTGGCGGCCTTTAAAAAGAACCAGGAAAACCATGGGAGCGAAGTCCTCCCCTCTGAGAACAAGATCAAGGCCGAAGTTTTATATAACAAGGCCGATGTCTACAATAAACTGTACAAGTATTATGCCTTGATCGGGCTGTTGATGTTTACCATTTTGGTATTCCAGATCATTAAGGACAGAAAGGCACTTCGCATTGGTATCCTAACGTTAAAGGGCATAATCCTGGTATTGTTTACGGTTCATACCCTTGGTCTGGCCATGCGGTGGTATATCTCTGGTCACGCTCCCTGGAGCGATGCCTATGAAAGCATCCTATATGTTTCGTGGGCTACCTTAGGGATGGGACTGTTGTTTATAAGGAAGAGCGACATGACCATTGCCGCGGCGACTTTTGTGACCTCGATGTTGTTATGGGTGGCCCATCAAAGTTGGGTGGACCCCTCTATCGCCAATCTGGTACCGGTACTGGACAGTTATTGGTTGATGGTCCATGTCTCGATAATCGTGGGAAGTTACGGCCCCCTCACCATTGGGATGATACTAGGGGTAGTATGTCTGATATTGATTACCCTGACCAACGATAAAAACAAGGAGAAATTGGCCTTGAACATTCAGGAACTGACCATCATCAACGAACTCTCCATAACCGTGGGATTGGCCATGCTTACCATTGGTAACTTTTTGGGCGGACAATGGGCCAATGAAAGTTGGGGCCGCTATTGGGGATGGGATCCCAAGGAAACATGGGCCTTGATCTCCATTATGATCTATGCCTTTGTACTACATGTTAGATTGGTTCCCGGTCTAAGGGGCAAGTGGACGTTTAATTTCTTGACCGTTATTGCTTTCGGAAGTATTATGATGACCTATTTTGGGGTGAATTTTTATCTGGTGGGCCTGCATAGCTATGCCAGTGGAGCGCAAGTTATCACCCCGACATTTATATATTATACCGTTTTTGGGGTACTGGTCCTGGGCGGTGTCAGTTATTGGCGCTATAGAAAATACTACGTCAAATAATCCGTATCCTGACCTGACTAAGAATTAGGTAATTTCTCGAGCTTAATATAGGTTTATGGTATCTACCATAAACCTATATTATTTTAGAATATATTTCGCCCCCGATGAACGGAGTCGCCAATTGTATAAAAGGGAGTGCAAAGAATTTAGGATACTTACTATTTTTTGTAATTTTATGGATCTAAAATTGGTTGTCCCTATTTAAAGGGACGATACTTTAATTCAATATCATGGAGCAACAAAATAAAGGCCTTAACACCATCTGTACCCATACCGGCCAACTAGAGGACAAAACGTACAAAGGGGCTATTTCCCCCTTATATATGGGTACTTCCTATGCGTTCGAGGATGTGGACCAAAAGCGCTACCCCAGGTATTTCAATACCCCGAACCAAGTGGGCCTGGCCATAAAGATAGCGGCCCTCGAACATGCGGAGGCAGCCTTGATCTTTGGTAGCGGGATGGCGGCCATAAGCACTTCCTTATTGGCATTCCTACAGGCCGGCGATCATATTGTAATCCAAAAAACACTATATGGGGGCACTTATAACCTGGTGACCGAGGAATTTGGAAAATATGGCATATCCTATTCCTTCACGGACGGATTGCAGGCCGGTGATTTTGAGGAAAAGATCCGGGATAATACGAAGGTTATCTATATAGAGACCCCTTCCAACCCTTTATTGTCCATTACCGACTTGGCAGCGGTTGCCCAGGTTGCCAAAAAACGGGGCATTGTTTCCATGATCGATAATACCTTTGCCAGTCCCGTTAACCAAAATCCGATCGATTTTGGGATAGATGTGGTCATCCATAGCGCTACCAAGTATATGGGCGGGCATTCGGATATTTGTGCGGGGGCGGTGGCCTCCTCCGAAAAATATATGCAAAGGATTTTCCAACTGGCCAGGAATTTGGGCGGGAGCCTCAGTGATTATACCGTATGGTTATTGGAACGTAGTATCAAGACCATGGGTATTCGGGTAAGGGCACAAAATGAAAATGCCCAGCGAATGGCAGAATACTTGTCCGGCCATACGGATATTGCCGCTGTCCATTATCCCGGTCTACCTTCACATCCCGATCATGATATCGCCAAACGGCAGATGAAAGGGTTTGGGGGGATGCTTTCCTTTGAACTTAAACAAGGTATCAGCGCTTCGAAATTTCAAAAATCCCTGCGATTGATAAAACCCTCCATGAGCTTGGCGGGCGTGGAAAGTACAACGCTTACCCCCACATTGACCTCCCATTCCCTGTTGAGTGCCGAAGAGCGTAAAAGACAGGGCATTGCGGATGGTTTGATACGGTTTTCAGTGGGATTGGAGGAACCGGAAGATTTGATATCCGATATTGAACAGGCCCTGAAAAAAGTCGCACAAACAAGCAAATTGCCCGTATAATGGCCCGGGACATCATTATAGTCATATATAAATAAGGGAATGAAGTTAGATATATTAGTATTCGGATCGCACCCGGACGATGCCGAACTAGGGGCGGGAGCTACTATTGCGAAGGAAGTGGCAAATGGAAAAAAAGTAGGGATAATCGATCTCACCCGGGGAGAACTAGGTACCCGGGGATCTGCGGAGATCAGGGATATGGAAGCGGCCATGGCGGCCGAAATCCTTGGTGTCCAAGTGCGGGAGAACCTTAGGTTTGCGGACGGATTTTTTATAAACGATAAAAAACACCAGTTGGAAGTCGTTAAAATGATCCGTAAGTATCGCCCGGATACTGTTCTGTGCAATGCCATAACGGACAGGCATATCGATCATGCCAAGGGAAGCAAACTGGTTAGCGATGCCTGTTTTTTAAGCGGGCTAGTAAAGGTGGGCACCCAATTGGAAGGGGAGGAGCAGTGGCAGGAGGCTTGGCGCCCAAAGGTGGTGTACCATTATATCCAATGGCAGAATCTGGAACCCGATTTTGTGGTGGATGTTTCCGAACATATGGAAACCAAGATCAGTGCAATAATGGCCTATGGTTCCCAATTTTACGACCCAAAGAGCAGGGAGCCGGAGACGCCTATCAGCAGTAAGAACTTTATCGATAGTGTTCTGTACAGGGCCCGCGACCTGGGACGCTTGGTAGGTGTAGCGTACGGGGAGGGCTTTACCGCCGAAAGGTATGTAGCCGTTAAGGACTTGGACAGCCTGATCTAAGCGGATTTTCTGGTTTCCCTTTTAGCTTTGGGAACGGTAAAGAAAAAAGTAGTCCCTTGGCCGATCTCGCTTTGTACCCATATTTTTCCGCCGTTGTTGTCCACCATCTCTTTACATAGCGATAGTCCCAGGCCGGTACCTTTTTCATTATTGGTACCATAAGTGGTGTAATTGGAGTCGTCCTGAAAGATCTTTTTCTGAATATCGAAAGGTATACCGTGTCCGGTATCCCTTATGTAGACTTCTACGAAATCCTCTTCTTTTTCATGGGCACCAATGACTATTCGTCCATTGTTGGGGGTAAACTTAATGGCATTGCTAAGTAGATTACGGAGCACGATATGCAATTGGTTTACGTCTGCCCTTATATATATCTTATCGGAAATTGAGCTTTCGATCTTGATCGACTTGGCCTCGGCAAGTTCGTTCAATAGATTTATATTATCCTCTACCAGATTTGCCAATGCCGTTTTGGCCGGAATGGTATTCATTCCCTTTAATTGCGACTGTCCCCAACTTAGAAGATTGTTCAGGGTAAAGGATATATTATTGACATCATTTTTAAGCTTTGGGACAAATCCCATGAATTCGGAACTGTCCATATCCCCCGTATTCAATAGTTTCAATAAGCTTTCCAAAGCCCCTATGGGACCCCGAAGGTCATGGGCAATAATTGAAAAAAGCTTGTTCTTGGTATCATTGGAAGCCTGCAGCTCAGCCTCCCTATGTTCCAAGTTTTCCTTTTTCTTTTTGAGTTCCGTATTTAGATTTTTCTGGATATTTTTTCCCCTGGATACGATAAAGGCCACTATGCCTATGATAATGATGAATGCGACCGAAATATAAATATAGTTGCGCTGTTTGGCCAGGGCCTTATTGTTTTGATCGATCAAACCCTGTTTTTGCCGTTCAAACGTATTCTGTGTCTTTAACAGGGTCAAGGCTTTTTTGTTCTCCTCCCTTGCCAGGGAATCGGAAAGCCTTACGTATTGTTCGTGATAGGACAGGGCCGCCTGATGATTATTGTTGTGCTTGTTTAATGCATATAATGTCTTTGTACATAATTGGATCCCTTCAATGGAATTGATCCGATGGGCCATAACCATGGCATCCGAGATATATTTTTCGGCCATTTCCATATCTTCAAGGCCCAAATAGGTATTGGCCATTCCGTCCAACAAAAAGATCTCCCCCCTTTTATCATCTAATTCCGTATGTAATAACTCACCTTTTTTATACCATATGATGGCAGAATCATATTTTTTTTCTGATCTAAAAGTTTTTCCCTTTATTTCATAGCTATAGGCCAGCCATTCCTTTATATCGTATTTTTCAAAGGTTTCGATACTTTTATCGATCTGTTCCTGTGCGATCTGTATGTCCCCCATTTCGGTATAGGTGGAGGCCATATTGCTGAAAGTTTCGGCTATACGTATCTCGTCCCCATTATCCATGCTAATTTTGAGCCCTTTTTTATAAAACTCCAGGGCTTGGTCATAATCCTTGATCGCATAGTAGATAGAGCCGATATTCTCCATAATTACGGACACCACATCCTGACGGTCGGCTAGAATGGATAATTCGATGCCTGTCAAATAAAGTTCCAATGCCTTCGGATAATTGCTTTGAAAGCTTAATTCACTGGCCAGTTGGTTAAGGATACGTAGTTTTAAGGAAGGCAATACGGATGGCGTTATGGAGGAAAGAGCCTCCTCATAATGGTTTACGGCTTCAAGGCTCTTACCTTTATCCGAATAATAGTCGCCAATACCCAAGAGCGATTCGCTAATACCTTGATCGTAATTTATGGCCTTGCTCAGGAGCAATGCCTCCTTGGATAATAACAGAAGGCTGTCCAGATTATAAAAACGGAGTTTGGAGCCGAGTTCGTTCAGGAGGTTAATATAACTGATCTCGTTGGTAATGACTTTATTTTCCTTCCTTAAGGCAGTTATTTCGTCCACTAAATTACGTGCGGTCTTTTCTTGTGCAAAGGTAGTTTGCACAAGAAAAATCAGAAAAAGGATCGCCAGGTTTCTTGTAAACATCCGCACTGAGAATAAAAAATATAATTCTAGTATAAACATATCTATGCAGGATTGCCAATTGACAAAACTAATCTTACTGTTAAATAAATACGAACAAATGTTGTGAAAGCATCCTTTTAGTGTGTTTCAGCTATAAAAGTAAGCATTTCATCGATGATTTATATAAAAAGTTACTT
>DATGQM010000370.1:0-3207 GCA_035304205.1 Arenibacter sp.
CCCAAGTATAAAGATCGATTAAAAACATCGGTCATCCTGGGCGATGAGGCCATTGGATTTTCCGATCCGGATTTTTGGGGGGAATACAACATCATCGAGCCGGAAAAATCCATTGAATCGGCCATCAAAAAAATACAAAGACAGTTAAAACGCTCAGGGTCCAGCGGTAACGGCACGGCTAGATAGCGGTAAATGGTAAGTGGCGTTATGATTTGATAATTTGGAAATGTGTTACTTTGAAAAAATGGATTCCGTTTCCATAGTTCGATCGGTGCGCGATACAACTCTTCTTTACATTTGGCTTTTGCCTAGTTGCTTTTGGCTATAAATTTTTACTACCTACTGAAACCGCCAACTTTTTAGCCCTTAACCCATTAACCTTTAACTCATTAACTCTTAACTCTTAATTAGCGACCTCGCTAATAAATTTAAGCCGGTACAACCGTAATTCCTCATCTTCATACTCCCCGTCAAATTCTTTGAGGGCTTTTTCCAGGTTATCGGTTTCGGCCTCCAAAAAATAATCATGGATATCCTCTTGTTGATCCTCATCCAAGATCTCATCGATCCAATAATCCAGATTCAATTTGGTCCCGCTATAAACGATCTGCTCCATTTCCTTTATGAGTTCCATCAATTCCAATCCCTTTGCGGAAGCAATATCATCCAAGGGCAGTTTTCTATCCACGTTCTGAATGATATATAATTTTAGGGCAGAATTGGCCCCCGTACTTTTTACCACCAGGTCATCGGGCCGCAGTATATCGTTTTCCAGAACGTATGCCGCTATCTGTTCTATAAAGGGAGTTCCATATTTTTTGGCCTTCCCTTCCCCTACCCCATTAATATTTACCATTTCATCCAGGGTAATGGGATATTTGAGCGCCATATCCTCAAGGGAGGGATCCTGGAAGACCACAAAGGGCGGTACTCCCAACTTTCGGGCCTGTTTTTTTCTCAGATCCCTGAGAATTCCCAAGAGCATTTCATCCGCTACCCCACCGGCCGCTTTGGCAGCACTTACAATGGCATCATCGGCTTGTTTATTATATACGTGGTCCGTCGTCATCATGAACGATGAAGGTTTGTTCAGGAATTTCTGGCCTTCGGGGGTTACATGAAGAATACCGTATTGCTCGATCTCCTTTTTCAAAAGGCCGGCCACCAATACCTGTCGGATCAAGGCCATCCAATACCCCTTGTCCTTATCCTTTCCGATTCCAAAAAAATCCTTTTCCTCGGTCCTATGGGAAGAAATAAGGGCGTTGACCTTTCCCGTAAGTGCTTTCACCACCTCTTTGGACTTAAATTTCTCACTGGTGCCCTTCACGACCCCGATCAATTTCACCACATCGTCCTTGGCCTCCTGCTTTTCCTTAGGGTTACGGGTATTATCGTCCATATCGGCCCCCGCACCGTTCACTTCATCAAAAGTCTCTCCAAAATAGTGAAGGATAAATTTGCGCCGCGACATGGAAGTTTCGGCATAGGCCACGATCTCCTGGAGCAGGGCGTTCCCGATCTCCTGTTCGGCAACGGGTTTCCCGGCCATAAACTTTTCCAGTTTCTCAACATCCTTATAGGAATAAAAGGCAAGACAGTGGCCTTCTCCCCCGTCCCGGCCCGCTCTTCCCGTTTCCTGATAATAGCTCTCTATACTTTTAGGGATGTCGTGATGGATAACATAGCGCACATCCGGCTTGTCTATCCCCATCCCGAAAGCTATAGTGGCCACTACCACATCTACATCCTCCATTAGGAACATATCTTGGTGCTTGGACCTTGTTTTGGCGTCAAAACCGGCATGATAGGGCACCGCGCTTATACCGTTTACCTGAAGTACCTGGGCCAATTCCTCTACACGTTTCCTGCTCAGGCAATAAATAATACCCGATTTCCTTATATTCTGCTTAACAAAGCGAATGATATCAGAATCCACATTCTTTGTTTTCGGTCTTACCTCATAATAGAGATTGGGCCTGTTAAAACTTGCCTTAAAGACCTTGGCATCATGAATCCCCAAGTTTTTAATAATATCTTCCTCCACCTTGGGCGTAGCGGTGGCAGTTAAGGCGATTATGGGAATATCGTCGCCCAATCTTTTAACAATAGATCTGAGATTTCGGTATTCCGGCCTAAAATCGTGTCCCCATTCGGAAATACAATGGGCCTCGTCCACGGCGACGAAGGAAATTTTTTCGGCCTGTAAGAAATCGACGTACTCTTCCTTGGTCAATGATTCCGGGGCCACGTACAATAATTTGGTAATCCCCTCGCTGACGTCCTTTTTCACCTGCTTGATCTCCGTCTTTGTCAAGGAGGAGTTCAACACGTGCGCCACGCCATGCTCTGCAGAAATGCCCCTTAGGGCATCTACCTGGTTTTTCATAAGGGCGATCAGGGGAGACACAACAATTGCGGTCCCCTCCTGCATAAGGGCAGGAAGTTGATAGCAGAGGGATTTCCCTCCCCCGGTAGGCATAATAACAAAGGTGTTATTGCCCTGTACTATATTATTAATAACTTTTTCTTGTAATCCTTTGAATTGGGAGAACCCAAAATACTTTTTTAGAGAGGCACGCAAATCAATCTCATCCATATCCATCCACAATTTTACTATTCTGTTCATATTTTTTGGCCACAATGCCAAAAGCAAGCACCTTAAGGTAATAAATTTTTACTTTTAAAATAACAATATTTCCAATATAAATTTCTTGAAATTTAAAATATCCTTTATACTTTTAGATGTTGTAATTTTGTAGAATAAATATAAGACTTTCTTTTAGGAAATTCGTCACCTAATTTTAAATAACTTTGAGCGACCACAATGCTATATTGGCCATAGCGAAGAAGACTATGGAAACAGAGGCCAAAGCAATACAACATCTATCCACTCTTTTAAATGAAGATTTTTCCAAGGCCGTGGAATGCATCCGATCGTCCAAAGGTAGGGTGATTATCTCCGGGATCGGGAAAAGTGCCCTGATCGCCTCCAAAATTGTGGCAACATTGAACTCTACCGGCACGCCTGCCATCTTTATGCATGCCGCCGATGCCATACATGGTGATCTGGGAACCGTTCAGGAAGATGATGTGGTGATCTGTATCTCCAAAAGCGGCAATACGCCCGAAATCAAAATGTTGGTCCCGCTCATAAAGCAGGGCAAGAACAAGCTAATAGGGATGACGGGAAATACCGGTTCCTTT